>JAQUKS010000006.1 GCA_028718965.1 Minisyncoccota bacterium | reverse complement strand
TATTCTTCTTAGATACTTTTTGATCTGGGTTTCCGATGGAACCTGGTTTAATTGGTACATAGACACAGATTTGGTATTTATTGTCTTCATGATACCTTGATCTGTACCATTTGCCTTAGTATACCCAAGCCCTCGACCTTGACAATTCATCATTTTCAGTGTAGAAAATATATACTTTGAACCTTAATAACTACATAATTTCCGGCATTATATTCCGGAAAAATCCAGAAAGGAAACAAAAATGAAAAGATTTTTTTTTCTTATCCTAATACTGTTTCTTGTCGTTCCACGTATAGCAATAACTCAAGAGTATTTGATTGGATATGGAGACACCTTATATGTGATGGTCTGGGGAGACGAATCTTTAACAGGGAACGTAATAATTGCCCCAGATGGAACCGTAACACTCCCTATGCCTATAGGCGTAATAGAGGTGCAGGGACTATCCATTGCGCAAGCACAAACCAAAATAGCTGAACGTCTATCAAAATATGTGATAAATCCCCAGGTCACGGTTTCTCTAAAAGAAAAAGAGGGTGGGTTTATAGCCCACATAACAGGAGAGGTTATTTCGCCAAGCTTCTATAGGGTGCCAGAAAACACAACTCTACAGGAGCTCATTACTAAAGCTGGGGGATTGACGAAATATGCCGACGCAAGGCATATAAATATCAATTCCCAGATTGTTGATTTCTCCAAGTTTCTTAAAGAGAACATCAATAGTGCCAATCCAGTCATATTGGCTAATGATAGCATCCTTGTGCCAAGGATTAAAATGGATGAGTATATGGGCAGAACTATAAACCTTCTTGGCTGCGTCCAGCGGCCGGGTACATTTGACATAGAAGAGCCCATGACGTTGTTAGATATAATCGCACTTGCGGGAGGTTTCGGTCAGTACCCTAACTTGCGAAACATCCGAATCTTATACCAAAAGCAGGTATATTCAGCGGATGTCGGGGGATATCTTGATGGAAGCGACCCTCTTGGCAACCCAGTTATTCAGGGAGGAACAATTATTTTTGTTCCAAGCAATCAGATAGACCCAAAGGAAACAATACCAATAACTGTGGCCGGCCAGATTCAAAAACCTGGCACGTATCAACTTCTAATGGGTAAAGCTCGACTATCAGATCTTTTGTTTACAGCGGGCGGACCCACTGAATTCGCTGACATAGAAAAGATTAAAATAATCAGAGATCAAGGAGGAGAAGAGTTCAATCTAAAAGGTTTCCTGACCACAGGAAATCTGGAAGAAAATCCGGCTCTTCAGGAGGGTGATACTGTTCTGATCCCAATGCTGGCTGGAAAGGTAAAAATAATATCATCAATTGACTCAGTCACATCGGAATCTAAGACGGTAAACGTCTTAGGGGCGGTAAGAAACCCAGGAGCTTTTCAGATCTCGCTGAATGCTAGTCTGATTGATTCTCTCCTGTTTGCAGGAGGAAGCACTGCCAGTGCTGACCTCGAGAGAATTATGGTAACTCAACAAGGGGGGACAATTGAAATCAGTCTGAAAAGGATACTGCAAGACGGACGATTCGATCTTCTTCCCAAAATCACTTCTGGGGACAATATCTTTGTCCCGGAAAAGAAAGAAAGCAAGTGGGAAAAAGTTGTCCGTCTCACAGGGCAACTCTCAACAATAACGCTACTGGGTGTATACATTCTAAGGTTGAAAGGATAAGAAAATGAAAGAAGAAAAGAAAGAAGAAAAACAAGAGGTGGTTTACATTGCCGCACCACCGGAACAGGAGACAGACCCACGGCAATACTTTAGGGCCTTTTGGCGAAGGAAGTTCTACTTCCTAGTATCGATTCTGGTCGTTTTTGCGGCCACCGTTGGCTATCTCATGCGGGCTAAGCCCGTGTATGAGGCTAAGGTGGCAATTATGGTAGAAAAGAACACAAATATGACCATAGTCGAAGCTATAAAGCCAGACAACATAGACACGGACATAGAAGCTAAACGCATTTATCTCAACAGCCCCACGATCAAAAAAAGTTTAGCGTATAGTGGAGAAATCAAAATCACAAAAAGAGGTGTTTCTAATATTTTCGAGTTGTCTGTAACAGGAGGAGAGCCTGGAAAAGCTACAGAAACAGCCAACAAAGCTACTTCTATACTTCTTAAGAGTGACAGCGAAAAAAGAAAAATGGAGCTTGAGGCTGTATTAGAGTTTCTAACCTCTCAAACAGAAAAATTCAACGAAGAGGTTAGGAACAAAAAGGAAGAATTGGCAAAGATCATGCAAGGCGAAGACCTATCCAGCGAGCCCCAAGATAGTGGGTTGGTCCAAGCCTTCAGCAAAAAGAAAGAAGAAGCCACTAAGGCTGGAATAGAAGCTGGGCTGGCCGAAGCCCAGCTTCAGGCACTAAGGAAAAGGATCGAGCAGAGAAGAACAGTTGTGGCAGATGCAAAGCTGACTCCCCAAGTAGAAGATCTAAGGAAAAGGCTTTATCAAGAGCAAAATGAGCTCTCCGACGCGTTAAACCGCTACACCGAAGAACACCCGACGGTCTTACGTCTGAAAGAAAAGATCGCCTCTACTCAGAGGCAGCTAAAAACCGAGCAGGAAAGATTTAGTCAAACAGAGGGGGACCCGATTTCGGAATTAAACAGTCTCCTTCTCGAAGAAACACAATTGGATATTTCTGTCCAAACCCTAAAACAAAAAGAAAAAATATTAAAAGGTTTGGCAGAAAAATTTATGAATGATCACCCTGCGATGGGAGCCAAGGACTCCCTTATCTCCCAAATAAAAGGAGAGGAGGAGATCGCAAGGTCATACCTTTCTCAATTGCAAACCAGATACGCAGATGTAAGCATTGAGAAAGAGTTAAAAAGCTCCGGGATGAGTGTCATCAGCCCGGCAGATCATGCTGCATTGGTCAGGCCAAAAAAGAAACTGGTCCTCCTCATTGGAGGGATACTGGGGATCTTTTTAGGTCTCGGGGCCGTTGTGTTCGCTGAGTTCCTGGATAGTACTGTCAGAACTAGCGAACAGGCCAGAGAATTGACGGGGTTGCCAGTCGTGGGAGTAATCCCCGACATCGCTCTGGAAGCCGCTCCTCATCGGAAAGTAATGCGAGCACTCTCCGATAGGAACGGCCGTGGCAAAAACGGCAACGGTAACGGTAAGGAGGAGCTTGCTGCTTTCCTGGAAAAAAGCATGCTCTTCTTAAATCCAAAAAGCCGTGTCGCAGAGGCCTACCGGTCCTTGGCCGCGGCGTTGCGGGCCAACCGGGAGATCGTTGGTAATGTTGTCTTGATCACCTCCTCCCTGCCAGGGGAGGGGAAAACAACGACAGCCGTTAACCTTGCTGTCACGCTCGCCAGGAGCGGGAGCAGGGTTGTCCTGGTCGATGCCGACCTTCATCGGCCAAGGATTCATGAAATTTTCGGCTTTCCGGGCTCCACACCCGGGTTGGCCGAGATGATTCTTAAGGAAGAGGAGCCATCCTCCTTCTTAAGAAAGGTAGTTGACAACCTTTCAATATTGTGCGCTGGCAAAATCTCGGACGAAGATTCTCTTAATTTCGGACCGAGTGATCTGCTTTCGAACCAGAGGTTGATGGCAAAAATCATCTCCTCCTTGAAGGAGGAGTTTGACTATGTCATCCTTGACTGCCCGCCCGCGGGCCTGATAACGAGTGAAACGGTTTCCCTGGCTCAACTAGGGGCTAGTGTTCTTTTTGTGCTGCGCACCGGGAGCACCAAATCCTCTATGATCAAAAAGACCAAAGAGAATTTGGAAACTGCCGGTGCGAATATCTTTGGGGTCGTTCTGACTTTTGTAAATGCTAAGAATAAGGAAGAATATCCTTATTCTTACGCAAAATACAACAGTTATTACGGCTCTGACGTTGACGATCGTAGATCGTAGATCGTAGCTGTAATAAAAAAGTCCGTGGGACAATATGTTCCACGGCTTTTTCATTTGAAAACAATGTTTCAGCCGCTTTCCGTTGATCCAGAGAACCCGGGCCGTTTCGCGAATGGATTTTGGGCAAGATTATTCCCGCTTCGCTCCCTGGCATAAAATAACACCCGAAAATCACAGACAGGCTTGAGTGAGCGATTGACTTTTGAGGCAAATGAATTACCATAAAACAAAAGTGTAGAATTAAATGATGTTCAGCCAGGGTGGGTGAACTCGGGCCGAAATAAAGTTTTTAAATAACAAAAATTATGAGAAAAAAACTTTTTGCGCCAGTCATATTTCTGCTGGCGCTCGCGGTGTTTGTCACGGCCTCTCCGGCCTTAGCTGTAACAGCCGATGAAATCAGGGCTCAAATTACGGCCCTGCAGGATCAGATAGCCCAATTGATGGTCCAGTTAAACCAATTGCAGGGCAATAGCGGCGCGACTTGGTGCCATACTTTTAACACTAATCTAGGAATCGGCTCCAGCGGGAACGAAGTCGATGCGCTGCACACGGCCTTGGCCAAAAGCGGGTTTGGCAACGATGATTGGTCTCATAGCAATTTTGACGAGCCAACCGCTTCGCTTGTTGTCGGGTTTCAGGAAAAATACCGGAATGAAGTCCTGAATGCTTACGGATTGACGCACGGCACAGGTTATGTGGGCAAATCCACCCGAGCCAAGCTCAACGCTTTGTATGGCTGCGGCAGCCAGGGGCAGCCCTCGCAAACTGCCTGTGCCGAGGATGCCAAAATTTGTCCCGACGGTTCAGCTGTAAGCCGCGTTTGGCCATCTTGCCAGTTCGCGGCCTGCCCCGCATCCACTGCAACTTCCAGCCCGGTATGCACTGATTCTGACGGAGGCCTGGATTTTTACGTCAAAGGTTATACAACCGAGAATAATAAAACAAGTTGGGATGTTTGCGCTGGCTCTTTAGACGCCCCGAACACGCTTTGGGAAAAAGCTTGCAATGGCAGCATATTCTACGATTGTCCCAATGGCTGCTCTGACGGAGCTTGTTTGGCCTCGTCTTCACCGGCTCAGAAATCCATTACCGTTCTTTCGCCCAATGGCGGAGAAACTTTGTATTTTGGAAATACCTACACTATTAAATGGACGTCTCAGGGGGTGGAAAAAGCAGTAGTTTATCTGTGGTTTTCTGACGGCGGCACATGCTTATTGGGCTCCGTTCCTGCTTCGCAGGGTAGCTATACTTTTAAACCCGAGGAAAACAAGGGTTGCCCGAACATCGCGAAAGGGCTTACTTCGGGCCAGTATAAGGTATATATCGTAACGGAAGATGCCGACCTTGGAGTTGGGGGGGCAGGCGCTCAAGATTCAAGCGATAATTTCTTCAGTATTGTTTCACCGGCTCAAAAATCCATTACCGTTCTTTCGCCCAATGGGGGAGAAAAATGGCAATTGGATCAAGATAATCACGAGGTCGCTTGGAGCACCCATGGATCCTGGAGCGCGAAAGAGGTAGTCACTGTTTATTTGCGTTTCCCTGACGGCTTAGCTTGCGCGCTTGCGGGAGCCAGCGCATCGGCGGGGAAAATGACGTTCGAGCTTAAACAGGGAGGTTTTTGCCTCACTCAAGACAACACGGCTAAATATTATTTGCCCGGAGACAGTTATAGGATAATGGTAATGTCCAATGATAAAGTTTATGCTGATTTAAGCGATAATTACTTTAGCATTCTGCCCGCGGCCATCCCGGCAGTAGCCCCTACCGATTCAGACAACAGCCCCGATTATACCAACAATCCTATCAGTTTGCCCGTTACTCAACAGAATTATCCCGACTTATTTATTGCAGGAGTTGGAAAGGGAATATACATTGGGGGAAGTTTATCCAAACAATATATTTTCGGGCAAGAACCAAATCCATCGACTCCAATACCTACCTCTGAAAACTTTTCCACTTTTTATGATTACTGCATAGGCTCGCAACTTAACGAGGCCTATGTGACCAGCGGTGGAAAATTCGGAGCTTACGGCCTTGTTTGCCCCAACGGCTGCAGCGAAGGAACTTGTTTATCAGCGCCAGCTTTGCCGGATTTGGTTATAAAAAATTTCGTTTGGAAAGATTATGGTGCTGACGGAAAGTCGTTCGACATAACAATTCAGAATATTGGTTCAGTCGACGCTACTCTGCCCAGTGATTTTACTATCGGTGTTTATAAAGACACACTTAGCTCTGCTTCTTTTGTGGGCAGCGCTAAGATTAGCGGCTTAGTGGGAGGAATTGGCGACATGGCGCCAAAAACAATATCACCGAGCCTCCCCATTCAGTTTTCTACCGTTCTTATCCGAAATAATTCATTTGTCAACGCGACTAAGTTCATCGCTTATGTCGACCCGGCAAACTTAGTGGAAGAATCAAACGAGAGCAACAACACCTTGATCAAATGACGCTTATTTTCAATCAAAAAGCACCCTTTTAAAGGGTGCTTTTTGATTAGCATATTTAACTGTTTTTAAAAAATCGCAGGAGATCGTTGACTGTCCGGCTGTTGATTATGTCTTCTTTCTCGGCCCAGCCCCGCCTGGCCTGGCTCACGCCGTATTTCATGAATTTCAAATGCTCTTTCTGGTGCGAATCCGTGGCATAGCAGTTATTACGGCTCCGATAGTACTAAAGCATCATAGATCGCAACTGTAATGAAAAAAATGTTAGCCCTTTTCCGATGAGCCAGAGAACCCGGGCCTGACCATGGCTTTGTGATATATGCCCTCTTTTTCTTTATAGCACACTGTTTGGGAGGCCTCTTCAAAGCCGAATTTGGAATAGAATGACGAAAGATTCCCAAGCTCTTCTTTTGTTCCGAGAAGTTCAAGATAGCAAGGCTTTCCTTTGTCTTCGTCAATGCGCTTGAGGCTCTCTTTGAGCAGGCTGGTGCCCAAGCCCGAGCCCTGCAGGGCCGGATCAGTGCCGATGTAAGAAAGACTCAAATGATCGCGGGGCGCGAGCTTTTCTTCGATTCCAGAGCAAAAAGAAAGGCACGACAAAAAATTCTTCAATGATTTGGGCTCCTCGACAAGAGTGCGCATCAAAGGAACAAAGCCGTGCGTTAAAATTTCGCCATACGAGGGCGGAGCCACCCACACGGCCACGGCTTGGACGTCTCCCCGTTCGTTCTTGACGCTGTAAACCTTTCCGTTGTCAGCGGCCATTTTTATTAAAAACTCGAATATTCTGCCAGCCACTTTTTCGTTGCCGTTGGTTATGAACTTCGTGGATATGTCATCTTCAAAGGCCTTAACAAGCACCCGGGACATTTCTTTGACCTTATTTTCAAACTCTTTCTTACCAGTGATCTCGTCTGCCAGAGACGTTATTTCTCTTTTTATGGCATCGACTTTGGCTGACTTATCCTTGTCCGGAAAATAACGGGCTATCTTTTCCCTCACGCCCGCGATATCGGGCGGCTTCGAGCCAGCCGATTCAGCGGATTGCTTTTGAGTAAGTTCGACTTCGCTTCGCTCCTTATCAGCAGCTTTGTCGCGAGAAGGCTTGCTTTCCGGAGCTGTTTCTGGAAAAGGCGGCTTTTCTTTATCATTTGCAAACATATTTAACTGTTTTTAAAAAATCGCAGGAGATCGTTGACTGTCCGGCTGTTGATTATGTCTTCTTTCTCGGCCCAGCCCCGCCTGGCCTGGCTCACGCCGTATTTCATGAATTTCAAATGCTCTTTCTGGTGCGAATCCGTGTTGATGATCATTTTCACTCCGGCCTTTTTGGCCAGCCGGATATTGCTGTCTTTCAAATCCAGCCTCCAGGGAGAGCCGTTTATTTCCAAAGCAACGTTATACTCCCTGGCCGCCCGCAATATCTTGCCCAGGTCATGGGCGTATTCGTCTCTTTTGCCCAAAGAGCGGCCGGTGGGATGGGAAATAATATCCACATGAGGATTTTTCATGGCCCTGATGATGCGTTCGGTCATCTGCGATTTTGGCATCTTCATTCGCGAGTGAACGCCCGCGATCACGTAATCAAGTTTTCCCAGGGCCTCGTCGGTTATGTCAACGGACCCGTCAGGCATTATGTTGGCTTCGCATCCCTGCAAAATCCTGAAGCCCGTTTTCTTGCCAGCGAAAAGAGCGTTAAGTTTGTCTGTCTCTTTTCTCTGCCTGGCGAGCTGTCGTTCGTCAAGCCCGTTCTCGATGCGCAAGAATTTCGTGTGGTCGGCAATGCCGATATATTGGTAGCCCATTTCCCGCGCCGCTTGGGCCATTTCTTCTATGCTATTAGACCCGCCGTCCCAGTTCGAGTGGCAGTGCAGGTCCCCCTTGACATCATCGTATTCGATAAGCCGGGGAATCTTGTTCTTTTGGGCCAGCTCTATCTCGCCTTGATTCTCCCTGATCTCCGGGGGCATCAAGGACATGCCCAAGGCCCGGTATATCTCCCTTTCTGTTTCGCAGGCTATTGTTTTTTTGCCCCTGAAAAGCCCGTATTCGTTGAGCTTCAGTCCCTTTGAAATGGCGATCTTGCGCAAAGCGATGTTGTGTTCTTTGGAGCCGGTAAAATACTGCAGAGCAGCTCCGTAGCTTTTCGCGGGAATGACCCTGATGTCCATGTCGAATCCGCTTTCCATGTGCACCGAAGACTTGGTGAGCCCTTTGTCCCAAATCTTAACCACGCCGGGCAAAGAAACGAAAAAATCCATTGTTGAAGCGGCCATGGCTTTGGCTTTAAGAGGGCTTTTGTTCTCTTTGAGACAAACCAAAAAATCAATGTCGCCGATGGTCTCTTTCATTCTTCTCAAAGAGCCCGCCGGGGAAACGCATTTTACCTCTTTTCTTTCAGCCAGTTTTTTTTGCGTTTCTTCGACAAAAGGATAGATCATGCCCAGATTGAACCTGCCCCTGTCGCGCTTCAAAAATTCGATGGCGCGCAAAATGTTTTGTTCGCTTTTGACGCCGAAACGGGGCAGTTTGCCGATCTTACCCGACACGGCCGCTTTTTCCAGATCAGCCAGGTTCTTTATCTTCAATTTTTCGTAAAGCTCCCTGACCATTCTCGGACCCAGGCCCTCAACTGACGTGAGGGCTTGCACGTCAACGGGCATTTTCTTTTTCAGCTCCTGATAATACTTAATCTTTCCCGTCTTGACGTATTCCTCGATCTTTTCAGCTATGCTTTCCCCGACGCCCTCGATCGCTTCCAGGCCCGAAAGCCCGCTCTTTTGGTAAATATCGGCCGCGTCCTCGCCAAGGGCCTCCAAAGCCAAAGCGGCCTTTTCATAGGCCTGGGGCTTGAACGGCACTTTGTCCATTTCAAGATACAAGGCTATGTCAGAGAATATTTTGGAAAGCGAATGATTGGACATAAATTCATTCTACTATCCGGCAATAACAGCCGCCAGTTCCTCTCTTGCTATCCGGCGGTCGTCCCAGGGAATCTTTTTTCCGTTAGCCTCGCAGATCCAGGGCTCACATCCCTTACCCGTAATCACCACCGTGTCGCCCGGCTTAGCCAGTGTTAAGGCTTTATGTATCGCCTCCCGCCTGTCTAAAATCAAGAAGGAAGGAACATCCCTCCTTGCAGGAAGGAGGTTCCCTCCTTCCTCTCCCTTCGCGCCTTGGGCGACCTGGTTGATAATGTCCATGGGGTTTTCATCGTAGGGGTCTTCGTTTGTGATAATAATTTCATCGCAATATTTGACCGCTATCTGCCCCAGCACCGGTCTTTTCCATTTGTCCCTGCCGCCCCCGCAAGCGCCCAAAAGACAGACCAGTTTCCCGCTTTGCTTTTGCGGCTTGAGCGCCAGATAAACCTGCTCCAGGGCGTTGGGCGTGAAAGCATAGTCAACGATAACCTTGAACGGCTCGCTTATAATCTCCTCCATCCTGCCGGGCACGCCGTCTGCTTTAGACAGGGCCTGCTGGCAAACCTCTAAGCTGACACCCTGCGACAACCCGACGCAAACAGCCGCCAGCGCGTTGTATACATTGAACCGTCCCAAAAGAGGAAGACTGAATCCAAGGCCGTCAATTTCAAATGACAATCCGGCTTTGCTTTCTTCGATTCTCTGGGCTTTTATCGTTTTGTAATCGGTCTTTGCGTCTTTAAAGCCATAAACATATTTGGCCTTGGCCGTGAAGCCCAGGAAATATCCGCTGTTCTCATTGTCTCCGTTGATAATGTGGATGTTTTTGCAAGCCTTGAAATATTCTCCCTTGGCCCTTTTGTAATTCTCGAATCCTTTGTGGTGTTCAATGTGCTCCGGCGACAAATTGGTAAAAACCATTGTCTCAAAACGTATAAACTTATGCCGGTGTTGCAAAACTCCCTCCGAGGTGCATTCCAGAATGGCGTAATCGCATCGGGCTTTTACCGCCTGCTTTAAGAATCTCTGCAAAACCGCTCTACCCGGCATGGTCATCTTCAGTTTGTTTTCCTTTTCATCCGGCCCGATTTTGAACTTTATTGACGAAGCAACCGCCACCTTATGGCCGGCTGCTTCCAGGGTGGCTGCGGCCAAATTGGCTGTGGTTGTTTTGCCATTGGTGCCGGTAATGCCAATAACCTTGATTTTACGGCTCGGCAAGCCGTAAATCAGCGCGCCCAAGAAGGCCGTTAAAAAATGGTACCAGCCGATTATGAACCGCGGCATTGATTTTTTGATGATTTTTTTAATCATTGGCCTAAAATTTTCAAAGCTTGGGTGATTTTTTCGGTCGCGGGCATATCTTTAGGCAGGCCCGTCAAAACATCGCGGATTTTTTCTTTGGAAAATCCGAGATTTGCCAAAGCAGCGAAAGCCTCATCGTCTTCCGGGCTGTCTTTGGCCTTTTTCCTTGATGAGGCATTGGTTTTTATCCGGCCCGACAATTCCAAAATAACCTTGGCGGCCTTTTTGGCGCCGATATTGGGAATGCCGTCTAGGAATTTCAGATTGCCTTTCTCGATTTCCGCCTGAATCTTCTCCAAGGGCCCAACGCCCGATATCTCCAGGGCTGCCTTGGGCCCCACGCCCTGGATATTGCGCACGATTTTGAAAAACTCCAGCTCCGAAGCGGTCAAAAAACCGTAAAGCTTGACGCCCCGATCATTAGCCTCCATTTGGCAAAACAGGTTTATATCTCCCTTGATTTCTGGTATGCTTTCAAAAGAGGCGGCTGAAAGCCAAACCTCATAGCCCACCCCGTTGACCAGCACGATAATAAAACCGTCCTGCTTTGAAATTATCTTCCCTGACAAATAAGCAATCATAATATTGTTTTACTCTACTATGTTTGAATTAGTCGCAAAATTCAAGCCCGCGGGGGATCAGCCCCAAGCCATCGACGCATTGACAAAGAACATTCTGGCCGGAAAAGAAGATCAGGTGCTTTTAGGTGTTACAGGATCAGGTAAAAGCGTAATTGGCGAAACTCCAGTTTTTATCAAACAAAATGGAAAGGTTATAAATTGCCAAATCGGACCATTCATCGATGGACTTTTTAAAAAATACTCAAATTTAATAAAGCAAAAAGAAGGAACAGAAATCTTAACAGCTGGCCAGATTAAAAAAGAATTGTTTATAGAAACGTTTAGCTTAAGCCCCGAAACCAAAACAAGCGAATGGCGACCGATAACTCAACTCATCCGCCATCGCTCTCCTAAAAATCTTTTCCACGTAAAAACAAAATGCGGACGCGAAGTAATCACCACTGGCGACCACAACTTCTTTATACTGCGCCACGGTAAATTTATCCTTGTCCCTACGGAAAAAATAAAAAACATCGACCATATTCCACTACCAATACAGATAGAAACATCAAAAAATGATCTTGCACAAATTAATATCCTAAAAATATTAAAAAATGAAAACCTGTTTGTAGACGCGAAGCCATTTATACTGAAAGCCCTCTTATCGAAAAAACCAGCGGAAATAGCAAAGGCAATGGAAAAACATTTTGTTTTTCCTTGGCAAAAGCTTTATCAAATTAAAAGCGGGCGCTATCGGGGTATTCCATTCCTACGCCTTTGCCAAATAGCCGAAGATTTAAATATAAATTTGGCCGATGAGGAAATCAAAAAAATCGTGATTGGATCTCAAATCCATAGCCATACGTTGCCAGCCAAATTATCCCTCACAAAAGAATGGCTAATGCTATTTGGATACTATTTGGCTGAAGGGCATGGCGAGGTAAAATCAAGGTTTTTTACAATCACCGCGGAACATCAAGCTATCAGGAAGCAACTAGAAAGGATTTTCAGAAAACTAAAATTAAACCCCTATAGAAAAATAAATGATTTCTCTATCGGATCAAAAATCCATACAACCTTATTGGTGAATTTAATGGGCAGCAAAGCGCGCACGAAAAAATTACCCCATTTTTGGCCGAATCTTTCCCAAAAACAACTCGCTGTGGTTTTAAAAGCATACTTCGATGGCGATGGGGGGGCATTCGAAAAACAAAAACAAATAATCGCTCCTACTGCCAGCAAACAATTAGCATCTGATCTTGCTTATGCGTTAGCTCGATTTGGAATTTGGGCGCGAATAAACAAATCATGGAATCGTGCCACCAATTCGCCATCGCACAAAGGAAGCTATTATTGGTATTTGGTTATATCCGGATACGATAATGTAAAAAAATTCAAAAAATATATTGGTTTTGATGTGCCTGAAAAACAAAAAAGGTTACTAAAGCTCTTGGACGGTTCAAGCGCTACAAATGTTGATGTAATACCTGATGTTGGGCCTGTTATAAAAACAATCAGAAAAAAAATAGGAATAAGCCAAAAGACTCTCGCAGAGAAATGCAAACTCTCGCAAGGCACGATAAATGCCATAGAAATAGGAGCCAACAGTCCAAGGCGTAAAACATTTGAGCTAATGACTAACGGGCTATTGACCCTTTCTCCAAGCAATAAAGAAATACAAGATTTAAAAAGTCTCCTTAATTGCAAATGGACAAAAATCGCCGAAATAAAAAAGACGGAATCAAAAAAAGAATATGTTTATGATTTCGCTGTTAAAGATAACGAAACTTTTTTAGCTGGTAATGGCGGAATGTTCGTGCATAACACATTCACGATAGCCAATGTTATAAACAATACCCAGAAACCAGCGCTGGTCATAGTCGCAAACAAAACTCTGGCCGCCCAGCTTTATCAGGAATTCAAGGAATTTTTCCCGAATAACGCGGTGCATTATTTCGTTTCCTATTATGACTACTACCAGCCCGAGGCATACCTGCCCTCAACCGACACCTATATTGAAAAAGACGCCAAAATCAACGAAGAAATCGACCAACTGCGCCACGCGGCAGTGCAGGATCTGGCGCAAAGAAAAGACGTAATCGTGATGGCATCGGTTTCGTGTATTTATAACATCGGCTCGCCCCAGGAATATCAGGAAGTTTCTCTGGACATAGCGCAAGGGCAAAAAATGAAACGGCAGGAATTTTTACGCCATCTGGTCGCTTTGCAATATCAAAGAAACGACATTGACTTCAAACCGGGAAGCTTCAGAGTGAGAGGCGATACCGTTGAAATTCATCTGGTAACCGGCCAGCGGATTCTGCGCCTGGATTTTTTTAACGATCAAGTCGAGAAAATAACCGAAGAAAAAGCAGCGGGAGATGGGCTGCCTCTGCGCCCTTACGCGTCCGCGCGTTCCGGATCACGGGCGGCAAGCTACCGCATCTTCCCGGCCAAGTTCTGGGTTTCCGAAGAAGCCAAAATAAAAACCGCTATTGGGGGCATCCGCGGCGATTTGGACATCAGGCTGGCTGAACTGAAAAAGCAAAACAAGCTTGTCGAAGCGCAACGGCTGGAGCAAAGAACCAATTATGACCTGGAAATGATCCAGTCAGCCGGATATTGCAGCGGCATAGAAAACTACTCGCGCTATTTCGAGTTCAGGGAACCAGGCTCAACGCCCTTCTGCCTTTTGGAGCACTTTCCCGAAGATTACCTTACAATCATCGACGAATCGCACATTACCGTTCCCCAATTGCACGCGATGTATAACACCGACAAAGCCAGAAAAAACGTGCTCATCGAATACGGCTTCCGCCTGCCTTCGTGCCTGGATAACCGGCCGCTCAAATTTGACGAGTTTGAAGAGAAAACCAAACAGACGATTTATGTTTCAGCCACGCCCGGGCCCCATGAAGTTGCCCAGGCCGGCCGCGGAATGATAGTCGAGCAGTTGGTGCGGCCGACCGGATTGTTGGAGCCCAAAATAGAAATACGAGCAACGGAAAACCAGGTAAAAAATCTAATCGAAGAAATCAAAAAAGCCCGGCAGAGGAACGAACGGATTCTGGCAGTGACCCTTACCAAGAGAATGGCCGAAGAGCTGGCCGAATATCTGAAAGAGCAGGGAATCAAAGCGCAATACCTTCATTCCGAGGTAAAAACATTGGAGCGGCCGGAGATATTGAACAAATTAAGGCAAGGCGAATACGACGTCATCATCGGCATTAATCTGCTAAGAGAAGGCCTTGATTTGCCCGAGGTCGCCTTGGTGGCCATATTGGACGCTGACAAAGAAGGCTTTTTGCGCAACGAAACGACTTTAATCCAAACCATGGGCCGGGCCGCCCGTAACCTGAATGGCCGCGTTATTCTATACGCCGATAAAATCACCGGCTCAATGAAAGCAGCAATCAGGGAAGTGGAAAGACGCAGGAAAATACAGGAAAATTATAATAAAAAACACGGCATTAAGCCGGAAGCGATCATTAAGGAAATCAAAAAATGGCAGCTTGCTGAAAAAGAAAAATCAGTAAACGCCGAGTTGGCGGTAATCAAAGACGTCAAGCTTCTTGAGAAAGAAATGAAACAAGCCGCCGCTGACCTTGACTTCGAAAGAGCCGCCGAGATCAGGGACATGATTAGTAAAATGAAACAAAATTAAAACCCACTTCAGGTCAATCACCTGGCCGTTGCCGCTTAGCCCCTATGTTTGATTTTCTTGACTTTCGACATTCTCTCGGAAAAGGTTGATAAGTCTTTTATAAGGCCTGAAACATCCACGCCGTCCCTGGGCTTAAATGGATCTGATGGATCCGCGATTCTAATTTGCTTCCTCCCGTCTACCTCCTCTATGGCGTAATTTTTTATCCCTAGCCAATTCAACGCTTGTTTGACTCTTGGGTGTTCCGGGAATGGCTTATTCTCCCCATCCAGAAACCAAATCTCAACAAAAAGATTAACCTCGTGTTCTATTCTTGCAAAATTCAATTCTTGCACCCCCTCTTTCTCTGCCTCTTCGCTCCATTTCCTGTTTCTCACATCGGGATTGGTCCAATCATCCCACAATAAAGCCAGCGGCCTGCCGTTCTTATAGCCATTTATCTCCCTTCTCGGATCGGTCTCAAGCCATGCGGCATTCAGATACTTTCCACTCCACTTGCCATTGCGCCCGGCCTCTATTGCATACCCCATGTCCACGTCAGCTCCGCTGTGACTCGTTACCTCAATACCTGCGTCAACGCCGCCCACGGCTTCATATATACTTGATCTCATGGCAGTACTTCTACCCTGCGTCTGTATGTCTCTGTCTTTAATTCTTTTTATTCTTTTGCCATCAATACCAACTTCCCAGGGCTTCTGGTGGCCGGACCTCGACAAGGCTTCCAGGTAATGACCAAAGCGCATTATGGTATGAAAGGTCGGGTATTTTTCATAAATCGACTGCTCCATGTCTCTTTTTCCGAGCATATAATCGATATTTTCGTTTTCATTCTTGTCGAATTCCTCGATAAACAATTTGACATATTGCAGTGAAATATCTCTAAGGTCAGCGTCGTTAGTCACTATAATAACATCCTCTTTCTCCGGTTTTTCTCTCTTGTGTGTCCTCAAACAAGCCAAGTCATAAGCATACTTTATAATCTGTCCATAAGGAACCCTCTCTGGAAACTCCTTATTGAAAACCCTAACCTTTAACTCCGGCTTTTCGGACTGAAAATCCTTAATCTCGGATATGGTTTTGTCTATGTCAGACTGCGTCTTTTTGATTTCTTCGTCTATTTCCTGCGCACCCTTGCCTCTTGAAGCCAAGTTTTCCCTGAACCAATCCATAGAAGGGTGATTCAGAAACAAAACAATTTCAAAAAGAGAAGGATCTATTGCCTTTTTGTTCCTCTCTTTATCGATTTGTGTATAATACTGCTCAAGTGTGTGCTTAATGTTGTCTTTTTCCTGCCAATCAGCAACAGGTATGCAAATAGCCATTCTGCACTTATCATCCATAGGCGGCATCTTTTCAATCATTTGTTCCAATTCTTGCAGATATTCCGGTTTCTGCTGGCCAAAATACCAATCAGATACTTCATCGGTATCAAGATGAACGGTGGGATCTTCTACTAAGCCAGGATATATCCTGCCGCTGTCTATGTATCCATTCCTCCGCCTTTCCCAAGCATTCTCTGACGATTCGCCTGCTCCATAACCATAAAAATATGAGGGGGGCGTCACGACAGGAGCGGCTTCCGGGACAGGAGCGGTTTCCCCTTTCTTGGCAGCCGGCTCAAGCGCCCGACGAGGAAAGAAAGGCATAACCGGGGGCACATCCCAGCCGCTGGCTGGCGGAGGCAGAATAACCGGATGATGAATGGCCTGGGCTATGGCAACCGGAGGCATATCGCCGCCGATTGTCGTGGCCAAAACATGATTATCGAAACGCAGCTCGATATACTTTACCGGATGGTGCAGATAACGCAGGCTTTGCTCCGTGGTGAACAAATCGGAAACTTCCTTGGGCAAACCGAGATGATAATCATTGACGGTCGCGCCCTGCACCAAGGCGCCCACTCCTTCTTTACTGGCTTCTTCAGTGGGTATGATCACGGCCTGTAAATGTTCGTTGAGAGTTCCTTTGCTATAAGAGTCCAAAATGGCGTCTTTGATATGGAGCAATTTATGGTCAACGCTGCCGTCCGGGTTCGTGCCAAATTCCTTGAAAGCATCCTCGACATTCTTTATCAAATTATCCGCCACTGCCTTGGCATCGACATAAACAGCGCCGTTGGCGTCTTTGTTCAAATAAAGCATCTGCTGTTTTCCTTCAAACTCAATTGCCTTGTTGAAAAATGAGCTGTAGCGCTTGCCCGGTTCGTCGTGCCACTCGATTCTCGGATGTTTTCCCAAATGAAATTTCTCCTTCAGATCATCAAGGCTGCTGCTCATTTTTTGAGTGGTAGTGACGTTGTCTTTAAAATCAAAACCCTGGGCGCGCAACCGCTCAATGGTATCGGGAGTAAAACCGTCTTTATTGATTTCAATGTTGTCAAAAACCACCTTGCCGCGGGCATCCACCAAATCATAATAGCCGCCGTCAGCCCGCAAGGAAGTGCCTTCGGGAATATTAATGTCTGTTTTGGCTCCGCCCGGCCACTCGAAAGACATGGATTGAAGCTTGTCGGACAGATAGGTCTTGTCGCCTTTGACAACGTGAAAGAGGTGTTGGAGGGCTGTTTCTCCTTTGGGCTCGTGTCCGGCAAGGTCCATTACTTCGTGGCCGGCCTCCTGGGCGACAGCGCCTCCGGCCAGGCCCATCAAGGCTCCAAAAACTCCGGCCTTGACCGATTCGGCGGCTTTATAGCGGCCGAAAGCCCTGTCTCGTTCGTCAACCATTTTGCCCAGAGCTGTTTTTAATTGCTCGACATTGTCTCTCAACTGCTCCTCGCCCAGATCGTGTTTATTCTTCACTTCACCGAGAACGATCTTCAAATCTTTCATCGCAACTGCCTTGGTGCCGTGCTTGGATCCCTCCGCCCCCTGAACGCCGATCAAGTCAACGCTCCTTTCTCTCTCAAGCTGGAGACGGGCGGTTATCTCGGCCACGCGTCCCTTGTCATCATCGGTAAGACGGCTTTTTTGCAGCATCGCCTGCAGTTCGGCGGTAAGACCTTCCGCAGTAAGGGTGTCATACTGAAACTCCCTCATCTTGGCGGTTCTGCGCCCTTCCGATTCGGCCCCCAGGGTTGATCTTCTCAAATCAAAACCGCGGTCATGGGCCAGATCCCGCGACCTCCGCATGCCGGCATAAAGTCCACCGAAACCAAATCCTAGAATCAGCGGAGCCAGCCAGGGCGCTACCCCGGCCAAAGTCACCAAACCCGCGCCAGCGGCCATTCGGGTCGCTCCCTTTCCCGCGAACGTGCCGACCACGCCTCCCAAAACGCCATAAGACACCGGATTGGCCAAAATCTTGTTAAGTATGGGGATGCGTTCGGTGGCATCAACCAATTTTTCATACCACTTCAGGGTATTGAGAGGCTTGGTTTCATATAAGTCTTTCTGCTTCAGCCCTAATTGAATATCCAAGGCCATTTGCGCTTTTACTTCGTCTTTGATGATCTGCTCCTGATCTTCTCCGTATTTTTCTTTGAGCTTGCTGACCTCGTTTTGAAGATAACTTTTATATGATTCCGCCAATTGAAAAAAATTGTTGGCATACATCAAACCCGCAGCCTCGCCTTTCCGATTCTGTTCGTTGGTGAACTGCCTGCCCGAGGCCTTGACCAGGGGCATTATTTTTTCTTCCACTTGTTGATCGAATTCTTCCCGCGAAGCAATGGCTCCGGTGGCCCATCCGTAGAAAAGTTCGGCGGCTGTCTGATTGACGTTCGGATCGTTGACGATCTCTCCTTTTTCATCGGCCTCAACGATCTTCTTCTCGAATTCTTCGATAACGCTGTCCAAAACCTCCTGGCTGGCCTTTTTACTTTCAACCGTGCCGCGGCCTTGGCTTTTCTTCAAAATCCTGGTTTCCAAACCTGCCAGCAGATCTTTGTCATTTTGAATGTTTTGCAGCTGCTCACGATAGAATTTCTGGCGATAGCCCTCTTCTCCCAGCCGTACCCAGATTTTCTTGCCGAAATTGGCTATGCCCCGCCCCACGCCCTTCAAGCGGTCGCCAAAAGTTCGACGCTCCCCGGGCTGGCGCTCTTCCTTGGGAGGATACAGAATGTCGTTTAGTTTTTGTTCCGCCAGGCGCAAAGCATAAGCCTTGACGTATTCGGAGACATCAACCACATAAGCCTCGCCTTTGGGTTTTTCCGGGCCAGCCTGCTCGGCCGTTTTCTCCTTTTCGTCCCCAGCTTTTTCTTCCTCTGCGAGTCCTGTTTGTAGAGAAACTTCCTCAACGGGCGCTATTTCCTGAGGCGCTATTTCCTGGGAGGATGCTGTCTGCTCAATGGGTGCTGTCTCCTGGGAACTCACGGCAACATCATCGGGCTTTAATGATTCCGCCCGCGGCACGTCAATGGAGATTTGTTGTCTCAACTGTTCCAATAATTTCGTCCTGGCCGCGTCGTTATAAGAAATGTCATCACCGATATTCTGAACATCAATGAATATCTGATTGCGCGCCAGAGCGTTCAATTCCGTGTCCTTGGCCCCCAACTCTTCCGATGACAAAACTTTGAAGCGTTGCCATTTGTCTTTTAAAAGATTCAGAATCTCGCTATATTTTTCGGCCAGCTTTTGCTTCTCTTCTTGCGGAGACTTGCTTTCTTTCAGCTCGTCCATCTGTTTGTATATGTCATCCGCCTGTTCAATAAACGTTTTCTTCACCTCTTCCGCTTTCTTGATCCAGGGATAGCCGATATTTCGCTTAGCTTCCTTGCGGGCGTTGCTGTTTTCTTTCGCTTTTTCCAAATCGGGCGCATCAAACTGATGTTCAAGCAAATAATCCTGGCTTTCGGTTTCCGTGCGGATGTTACTTTGTTCGGCTGATTGAACAAAATTTTCATCAATATTAACCTCGCCCACCAACTTATTCTGCTCGGCAAGCTTACGATAAGCGTTATTCAGATTGTTTTTTAACAGCTCCTTTTCCCTGCTCGTATTTCTCTCATTCGTATTTCTTTCGAACGAAGGAAAGGAACCGCCAAAAGGATTGAACATAGATTTATAAAAAAATCAGCCGTTCAAATAAACGGCGCGAAATTCCAACATAGCCCCAGCCAGGATTTCATCAAGATTTTTTATGCGCTCTTTGAAAAAAGCAGTCGCTTTCTCCTGGTCAATTTGGCCGTCTTCAAGCATTTTGTCCAGTTCTCTGGCATCATTGTCGGGTAGATGCTTAGCCACATCGGCCATAAGAAAGGCCTGCAATCTGGGGAACAAGCTGGAGATTATTTGTTCTCTCAACTCGGGGGTGATATTTTTATAACCTCTTTCGTCGACTATTCTTTCCAAAAATACCCTGATATCAGGAGGAATTGATAAAGCCATAAAATTGATTTGTTAATTGGCCACTTTGATTTCATCGCGTAAAAAAACGCGCGATCTGAACGACATCTTTTTCTACGGCGGCTGTCTCTGCTTTGAAATCGTCGTTCGCTGAAAAGCTTTTAACCACCTTGAGCGATTTTGCCCTTCAAAGCGGACATTCTCTGCATGCGCCTTGCCAAATCTTCTTTCTTGCAATATACTTTTTGATTATTTAATCTTACTCTTGCTGCAAAATCCCGTCAAGAACAAAATCCCGTCAAACCCTTGAAAAAAGCTCCGCAATCTGTTATTATCACATCATCATAATAAAAATATGGCAGTTACCAAATCAGCCCAAAAAGCGTTAAGGCAAAATATAAGGCGCAAAAAAAGGAACATCAAGCGCAAGACCGAAATGAAGAGCACTGTCAAAGAAGTGCGGAGTTTGATTGCCGAAAAAAAATTCGCGGAGGCCAAGGCACTTTTGCCCCGGCTTTACAAAACATTAGACAAAACCGCCAAAGTTGGCACAATCAAAAAAAACACGGCCAGCCGCAAAAAATCACGCCTTACCAAATCGCTCAACAAGGCGTTAGCGGCGAAATAATCGAAAGAAATATGAAAAAACGACCTACTCGGGCCGTTTTTTCATATTTCCGCTATCATCATACGCAACCCGTCATCGGCGATAATTTTGCCGGTCTTCATAGCCAGGTCCAGATTGAAAATTTTCTGGTAATTTTTTTTCAATTCGGCCAGGGAGAAACGTGAGGCCTGCGAACTAGTCTTTTTAAGCACGAAAGGGTGCAATTTTAACTTACGCAACCGTTCGGGATTGCCCTCGGCCGCTTTTACCGCCAATAAATTACGAAATTGGTAAACAAACATTGAAAAAACGTAAAAGGGGCTGTCGCCTTTATCCAAGTGTTTCTGCAAAAGCCGCAAAGCCATAACCTTGTCTCTCTGCGCGAGAGCGTCAATGGTCTGGAAAATCTCGGTCTCTATTTTCGGCTTAACCAATAACCTTACGCCCTCTTCGCGGATGTTTTTGGAATGACTGGCTAATTTTTGCAATTCGTTGTGCAAACACCATAAGTCACCGCCCGCGAATGAAATCAAAGCGCCTACGGCCGAATCTTCAATAGCGGCTCCGCGCCGCGAGGCCTCTTTTTTAATCCATACTTTTAATCGCGGGCCATCCATTTTTTTAAATTCCTGGACATTGCTTTGTTTTATTAAATCCTTGAACAAGCGGCCCCCTTCTTTTGTCTTCAGTTCTTTCCTCTCCAAAACCACCACGATATCCGGTGATTCGGACAATTCTTTGACTTTCTTAACAAACTCTCCGGCAAAAGCGTCAGTTGCGAAAATATTCTCAACGAAAAAAAGCTTTTTTTCGACAAACATCGAACGCTGGGACAAGGCTTCCCAAAAGTCCCTGAAAGTTATGCTTTTGGCGTCGAACTTTTCCAGATTCAAGACGCCCTGATTTACTTTCAGGTATTGTTTTTCAATCTCCCCGGCTTTTTCCTGAAGCCGGTAGGTATCGGAACCGTAAAGAAAATAAAGCATACTATTTCTGGCACTTGGGGCAAAAATGAGCGCTTCTTGAGCCTATTCTGATGCGCCGGATAACGCCCCCGCATTCAAGGCATTTTTGCCCGGTTTTTTGATAAACCTTATGATGCTTAGCGAAGCCGCCTTCTTTTCCCGAAGCATCAAGATAATCTTTCACTGACGAGCCGCCCGCGCGAACGGCTGCTTTTAAAATTTTTTTAATGCTTGCGAAGAGCGAATGGATTTCCTTTTTGTCCAAAGTTCCTGCCTGTCGCAGAGGATGAATGCCGCCCGCGAACAGGATTTCATCGGCATAGATGTTGCCAATGCCCGCGATGAATTTCTGATCCATTAAAAGGGGTTTGATTTTCGCCCGAGGCCTCTCGGCCAGCATCGCCGCGAAGTTCTTTTCGGTAAGTCCAAACGGTTCGGGCCCCAGATTCTTTTCAATGTCTTCAAGTTCGCGTTTCGATACGGTTTTATGCCAGGCAAACTTTCTGACATCATTGAAAACCAAACGACTGCCGTCGCTTAAATCAAAAACCCGGCGGGTATATTTTCCGGGAGTAGCGTTAAGAATAAGCTGGCCAGTAAGCTTCAAATGGAAAAGCAGGGCGGTCTTGTCCGCGAACTCGATAATTAGAATTTTTGCCCTCCTTTTAACGGCCGTCACCGTCCTTCCGTCCAATTTTTTACCGATAATCTTTTCCGAAAGCTGTTTTCTGATTGTTTCCACCTCGGGCAATTCCGGCATATTACTTCTTTTTTGCCAGAACCTGCCTCACCTTTTCTATAATCTCGTTCGGGGTAAAATGCGCCTTTACCATATAGTCCACAGCTCCCAGCTTCAATCCTTTTTCAACGTCATCCTGTTGTCCAAGGTTGGACAGAATGATAACCGGAACAGAGGCCAGCGAAATGTCATCCTTCATCCGCGCCAAAACCTCAAAGCCTCCGATGCCCGGAAGGATCAAATCAAGCAACACAAGGTCAGGCTTTATTTCTTTCATCGTTTTCAGGCCACTCTCGCCGTCAACAGTGCTTGACACCTCGAAACCCTGCTCGGTGCTTAGTTTCCTTACCATCAACTCTCTTAAAAATTTGTCATCTTCAACGATAAGTATTTTACTCATAGAAAATTGGCGAATAAAATTACCAAGATTATCCGATTTGTTTTTTAACCTTTACCTTTACTTCCTGGGGATCGAATTCGGTTTTTATCAGCCAATCCACCACTCCGAAAGACTGGGCCCTAGTAAGCTCCACGGGCTGGCCGGAATTGGAAATAATAATAACCGGAATATCTTTTATGGTTTTGTCTCTCCGTTTTTCTTCCAAAACCTCGAAACCGTCTTTTTTCGGCATTATGATATCCAACAGCACCAGGTCGGGCTTTATTTCTTTCATCATAGCAAGCCCTGTTTCGCCGTCTTCGGCCGCGCGCACGTCATACCCGTCGGCTTTCAGCTGCTTCTGAAGAAGATTCAGCATTATGGTTTCGTCTTCGAGAATCAAAATCGTTTTCATATATGTTTATTTTAAATCCTTGCAACGAATATTGCAATCAACTTCTGGCAATGACCGGCAGGGTGAAATAAAACGTGCTTCCTATGCCCTCCTTGCTCTCGAACCAAATCTTGCCGCCGTGGGCCTCAATAATGTTTTTGGCGATAAAAAGCCCCAGGCCGCTGCCCTCGGTTTCGGTTTTAATAGCCGAAACCGCGCGAAAAAACTTGCCGAAAACCCGCGGCTGTTCATCTTTGGAGATGCCTATGCCAGTATCGGTGATTGAAAAAAGAAAATTGTTCTCATTTTTGTCGAAACTCAAAGCGACCTTTATTGTCCCCTGTTTGGTATAGTGCAGGGCATTATCCATCAAGTTCTGGATGGTAAGGCGTATCTTTTCAACATCAATGCCCACCTTGGGCAAACGTCCGGAAGGCAACTGAAAGGAAAAATCCAGGCCTTTTCTTTTTACTTCTTCTTTGAACGGCGCTACGGTGCTTCTTACCAGCTCCTTGATATCCTGCGAAGTGATTTTCGCCAAAAACTTGCCCTCTTCGATGCGGGTGGTATTGAGCAGATCGTTTACGAGACGGATCATTCTTTCGTTGCTCTGATAGCTCTTTTCAAGCAAATCTCTCTGTTCGGGTGGCACCTCTCCCACATCCCCTCCCAATAGCATGCTCAAAATCCATTTGATGGCCGACAAGGGCGTTCTCAACTGGTGAGCGGCGATGGAAACGAATTCGGTTTTCATGCGCTCGACCATCTTTTCCCGGGTGATATCGTGGAGAATAATCATCCGGGCCTCACACGCCTCTCCCTTGCCGATATAAACTCCAGAAACCTCCAGAATCAAATCATTGGCCATCCTGAATTCCTCGCGAAAAAGATCCTTGTCTTTCTGTTTTATAAGCTTGAAAAGCGAAGAAAACATCTCGTGTTTCTCAAAAGCTTGAGCATCCCGGCCGATTGCCTCGTTCTCGGAAATCTTGAAAAATTCAGCGGCCTTGGGATTAAACAGGGTGATAACACCCCCCTCTATCATCAAAAGCCCGTCCGCGAAATTTTTGATAATGGCGAGAGTTTTATCCCGTTCCGTTTCAGCTTTCTTCCTTTCCTGCTCAATGTCCTCCAGAATATTCATCAGCGCCTGTTTGGAGTCGGTGAGTTCTCTGGCATTGCGCACGGAGTCCTTGATTTTTTCCTGCAGCTCCCGCTCGGTTTTTTTGATTAAAGTAACGTCAATAAATGAAAAAAGGTAAGAAAACACCTCCCCGTGGTCGTCTTCCTGGGCAATAGCTGAAACGAGAACCGACACTTTCTCCCCGTCCTTATTCCGGAGAATAGCCTCGACATTGGAAATCTTCCTTTCCCCGGAAAGACGCCCGATGATTTCTTCGAAATCATCCTTTTTAAAGGCCAGCTCTTTCAGGCTTTCACCAGCCAGTTCGTTTTTTTCATATCCGAAAAGAGCGTCGAACCATTTGCCCGTTTCCAAAATGATAAAAACGGGACTGGTGGTGCAAACGGGTATAGGCAAAACCTCCCAAAAACTCTTGACCGCCTTACCCAGAACAATGGTGTCCTCGACCAGTTCGTTCTCTCTTTTTTTAAAAAAATCGTTTTCCATTTTCGTTCAAAAAATGAATTAAAATTGAATTTGTTTATTGTTTTTAAGGGTTCGCACGGCCTTATTCCCACCGGACAGTGTATTCTTCATAGGGAACATTGTCATTGAACGAACACCTTGTTTCCTTTACCTGGGCAAACGAATTCTTCGGCCTGGAAAAACGAAATGTCGTTTCGGCAAAACCCTCGATGTACCGGCAAAGCGAAGGATGAAAGGCGCAATCCCGCAAATGAAGAATCATCACTTTCTTTGCTTTGTCCAGGCTTGCCACCTCTATTTCACCGACTGTGTAGTTCTTGCGCCAGAAACCCGGTATCTGTCCGGCCAATTGTTCGACATTCGGGAAAAGCTTGAACATCAGCTTGACAATAGCGGAAATCTTCGGCCCGTCCCCGCCCATTTCCCGAATTTCCGTCTCGCTCCAGGCGAAAACATCTTGGGCCGCTAAAACGAAAAGCGCGCCCCAGGCGATCGGATACCAAACCAAGGGAGCGATTTCGGAAAGATGAAAATCAACACCCCACTTTTTTATCTGATCCTCGCACCTTGCCAGGCCATCCGGACCCTTTCTTTTCAGGATAAAATCGCCGATACTCTGAAAAGCCGCTCCTCGCACCTTGCCTTTCTTTCGCAATATTTTTTTGATTTCTTGCTCGCTTACAACAGGCATGTCTCGAAAAACGAATCAGCTGCTTATGTCCTGTTCCCGGCCGATTCGGATGGCTTTTCTTTATTCTTTAATTCTTTCTTTAATTCTATCATCTTCAGCTCGCGGCCGATCGTAAGGCGGTGGAATCTCTCCAGCTCATCCAGCCTGCTCTGAAGCTCTTTGGTTCTTTCCTTTACTTTATATTCTAACCCTTTGGTAAGTTCCTGCAACTCTTTGGTGCGGGCGGCCACCTTCACCTCCAAAATGTTCTTCGACTTCTCTAGGTCGGCTCTTGATTCTTTCAGATCATCGGCCATCTTGTTGAATGACCGGGCCAGCTCCTCAATCTCATCTCCGGTCTTTATGTCGATCTTGCTTTCAAGCTCTCCGAGGGCAATCTTTCTCGTCGCGGCAATCAACTCTTTCATCGGAACGACAATCCTGTCGCCAAGCAAATAGCCTATGCCCAGGAGAAGAACCAATCCGCCTAAAAAAATCACAATGACCTGTTTTTGAAATATAGCGACTAAAGCAAAGGCTTCCTCCTTGGGCTGGGCGACTACCAGACGCCACCCGAGCTGTTCTTTCAGGTTCGTGTCCAAGAATGAAGCAAACCCGCCGATCATCTCTTCCTTGTTTTGGCCGGTATAATTTATTATCCCGCTGTCTCTGGAAAGAACCTCTCCGGCAAAGCCCGAATAAGGCACTGCCGCAAGCATATCTTCTTTCTCGGGATGAACGGCAAAACGCCCTTCTTTGTCTACTATGAAAACGAATCCTTTCTCGCCGATTTTAATCCTGCTTACAATATCCCGGATTGTTTCCATATTCACCTGGCCGGCTATCACTGCTATGATTTTTCCCTGTTCGTCTCTCACCGGAGCGGCCGAAGACAAAATCACTTTATACGGGCCCAAAATGATGTAGGCGGGAGAAATGGAACTCTTGCCTTCTCTGGCATCCTGGTACCACTGCTTGTTCTTCCATTCGCCGCGATATTTATAGGTGGTGGAAATAATTACGTTACCGTCCAAGTCAATCAGAGTGATATCTTCGAAAATCCCGTAAAAATCCTGTATCCTCGTTATTTCGGATAATTTTTCTTCATTGCTGGCGTCTTTCGACCTGATTAACGGATTGACGGAAAGCAGTTCGACGTCCGTATAGACCCCCCGGACAGTTTTTTCTATACTGCTTGCCACTTCGCTGGCCAAAGATGTCAAATTACTGCTTACTGTTTCTCTTAATGATTTCTGAATCTGAAATACCGTAAGTATGAAAGTGATTACCAAAGGCAAAAGGCCGAAAAAAAGAAAAAGAGCGATAATCTTTTTTTTCAGAACAATCTTAAACATAATCCGGGCTTTGAAGGGTTTTAGAAACTATTTTGAGGCCTGCAAATCAGCCCAAATCTTGTTGTACAACGCCACTGCCTCGTGGCCGCCAAAATATCCGGAAAATTCAAGTTTGTCTTTCACTTCCTGGGGCGGGTAAAGAGCCTCATCCTGAAGTATCTCGGGGTTCGTAAGCTCCCGGGCCGCCTCGTTGGTATTGGCATACCAGAGATAATCGGCTATTTTGGCGCTCACGTAAGGCCGAAGTAGATAATTGATGAAGACTTCGGCGGTATACTTGTGCTGGGAGCCGATCGGTATAAGAAAATTATCCACCCAAATAAAACCCCCTTCCTTGGGTATTACATACTCTATGTTCTCGTTCTTGTCCGCGGCGAAAACCCCGTCTCCGCTGTAAATATGGCCCGCCCAAAGCTTTTCGGAAATCAAATCATCCCTGATTGTTATGCTGTCTTCATAACCTCTCAAAAGAGTGCTTTGTTCCATAAGCGCCTCCTTCGTCTTTTCCAGTTCCGATGGGTCGACCGAATTCGCGGAATATCCCGAATATCTCAACCCGGCTCCCAAAACGTCCTGCATATTGTTCAGCATACTGATTTTTCCCTGATACTTCGGATTCCAGAGAATCGACCAGCTTGGTTCGGTCTCTTCGACATACTTTCGGTTGACAGCCAAACCGCTCGTTCCCCACATATAGGGAACGGAATATTCGTTCTCGGGATCATAAAAAAGATTTTTGAACTCGTCTCCCACGTTTTTGAAATTCGGAATGTTTTCCATATCTATTCGGGCCAGGAGTTTCATATTGGCCATCTCCCTTACCAGAATATCGCTGGCAATGACTACGTCATACCTGCCCGGATCCGACTGAACCGTGGAGAGCATTGTGTCTTCGTTGTCATAAGTTTGAAGGTTCACCTTCACCCCGAACTCTTTTTCAAAGTCCTCAATCGTGGTCGTCCCGAAATAATCCTCCCAATTATAAACGTTCAGCACGTCCGAGAGCTCCTCGGCCGGAGCGAATTTTTCGGGAGACTTCGCGAACCGAAGATATCCGAAAACTCCCGCTGTGAATAGAAATAAAACAGCGATCGTTATTATTAAAATTTTTTTCATATTTTTGTTTTTGAATTGGATGACTCTTTTTCTTTCTCCTTTAATTCCTTTTTCAGCTCGATCATTTTCAGTTCCCGATTAATCATCAAACGGTGGGATCTCTCCAGCTCATCCAGCCTGTCCTGGAGCTCTTTGGTTCTTTCACAGACCTTCTCCTCAAGATTCTTATTCAGCTCCTGGAGCTCCCTGGTGCGCGCCTTTACTTTGATTTCCAGAACGTCCTTTGATTCCTCCAGATCCGCCCTGGACTTTTTCAGATCATCGGCCATCTTGTTGAATGACCGGGCCAATTCCTCGATCTCATCTCCGGTTTTTATGTTTATACGGTGCTTTAAATCGCCCCGACCGATGATTTCCGCTCCTTCCCCGAGCCGCTGCAACGGGCGGGTTATCCTCCTGGAAAAATAAAAAGAAATCAGTCCTATCAGAAAAGCGTTGGAAACAACCGCGATAATGTCAATAGTGATTATTCTTCTTACAGCAGCCTCTCTCGGCTTTAAAGAAGCGCCCAAATAAAGCATCCAGGGCTTTTCCCCTGGCTCCATCTCAAGGGGATGAATAAACAACTTCATTTTCTCGCCATCCTCCGAAAGCATGTCTTTTACCTCCGGCTGGTCAACGGACAGGAAAGAATCATCCCGAATAACTTTGCCGAAAAGAGCCGGGTCATCGGCAAAATATATCTCTCCGCTCGGCTTAACGACCCATAAAAAAACAATGTTCTCGGAATCACTGATCAATTTCAAAGTTTGGAAGGGCCATTGGGAGTTCAGATAACCCGCCACAATCATGTTGGCAGTCGTTTCAGCCAATAATTTATTTTCCTGAATAATCGCTTTTTCCGCGGAGCGGACGCTGTCCTGGAACGTCACGAGCAGAAAAACCATTCCGGCCACTAAAGAAGTAACCATTATCAGCCCGAATATTTTGCTGAATATTTTATTTCTCGCCATAGCCCAAATTAGCGCCGTTGTTTTTCTCTTCCGGCCTTACTTTTGCCGCGGACCGAAAATAATGATTGAATTATCGAGGCCTGCGTGAACATTGCCTACTCCCTCAAGAAATCCCTGCTCCCCTCCGGTATTGCCTCCGATGAACGGTATGCCCCCAAGAGCGCCATTCAACAACAAAGGTATCTTGGCTCTCTCCTCTTCGGGGATGGTGAGCATCTTGCCCAGACAATAATTATAGATGGCAAAATACGCTTCGCCTTTCTTGATGCCCCAGGCGTTCATGGCCTTGGCGGGAGTGGTTTGACAATGGTTCAGATTTTTTTCCCACGTCCCATACATCACCGTCACCTCGTCTCCCACTTCCACATTGACGCCTGTGCTCACCGACCTGTCTTTGAGATTCCAGAAATAAGGGTGCATGGGAACGTAATGCGTTTCTCCGTTCGCGCCAGTCATGATTTGGGCAAAAGGCAAGAGAGCGGTTTTCGTGATCTCGGTGACCGTTTCTTCATTAGAACCGGCGCTCACCCTGCTCACAAGGCCACCGCTCCACTCGTCATATACGTCAAGCGCGGGCCTTCCGTCAATCTCATAAATAACCGGGCCTTCGCATTTGGTGATGATGCCCTTGTATCTGGTCTTTTCATAACCCGCCTCAAAGGCCCAGGCAACGGTCAAATCAGTGAAAAACGCGGTGAGAGCGACGCCATTGGTATAAACATCGCCGTTGACGAACTGTTTCCATTTACCGATCCCTTCCTCATCAAAAGCAGAGCCTCCCACTATGGGCACGTCCTTGCCCACGACATCTTCAATACCGCCTATCAAGGCCTGTTCGTTGGCAAAGCTGCCGATCATATAAATAATATTGGGTTTTTCCCCTTCTTTACCCGCGTCCCTAAGCGCGGCCAGTATGGCTTGTCTGCCCGCCTCCTTACCTGCCTCCTTGGCAGACAACCCTGCTGCGACCAGCTTATCCACGTCAGCCCCTCCGACCCCGATAGTTATCTCTGGCGAGGAAACCGCGAGTATGGCCAAAGAGCCGTCTTCTCCGACATGATAACCGTCTTTGGTGTACATACCATACATAACCGTTCCTCCCTGAATCTTGGTGTTGGGTAAAAGAAGCCTCAACTCCTTAATAAGTTCGTTTGAGTCATATTTCGCCGTGGATAATAAAATAGCGTAGTCCGGAGGGCCGTCTTTGAAATTCTCCGAAGCAGTTATCACCGCTTCTTTGACCGCCTCTTTAACGTCGGGCTTGACGCTCCAGCCATAGCCCACAATAACATCGCTCTGGGAAAGAGCGCCCGATTCCTTGAGCCCCAGAGAGATCTTAAAAGCAGTCGGCCGGCTTGACGCGAACCAAACAACGGCCCCGGCTATGACGATGACGGCCGCGACCACGGAGATAATGATTTTTTTGTTCATATTTGAACAGATTTATTTACGTTTTCAAGGACTTTTGTTGTTCGGTTATTATATCAATTTCCTGTGTTTCAAACAAATCCGAAAAATAAACAGATGCTTCGGGGTGTTTTCAACACTCGCCCCAGTCAAGTCCTATTTTTGTCTCGACCTTCAAGGGCACGGCCAAATCCGCGGCACTTTCCATTGTTTTCATGATTATTTTTTCCATTTTTTTAGCCTCGTCCTCCTTTACTTCGAATAAAAGCTCGTCGTGAAGCTGTAATAAAAGGCGACAATTTTTGTTCAAAATCCTTTTGGAAGCGATGCCTGCCATGGCTATTTTCATGATATCGGCCGATGTTCCCTGAACGGGAAAATTGCGGGCGATCCGCTCGGCCTGGGCTTTTATCCTCGGATCCATCGAATCGATCTCGGGCAAAAAACGCTTCCGGCCGAACATTGTCAAAGAAAATCCTTCCTCCCTGGCTTGAGCGATTGTCTTCTCGACAAACCGGGCGATGCCCTGGAATGTTTCAAAATACTGGCTGATGAACTGTTTGGCTTCTTTAAAGGGTATGCCGGTCCTGTTCGCAAACCCCAAAGGCCCCAAACCGTATAAGACACCGTAATTGAGCGTTTTGGCCAGGCGTCTTTGTTTTTCCGAAACATCCTTTTCCTTTATCCCGAAAAGCAAACTCGCGGTCATCAGATGGATGTCTTTGCCCTGTTCGAGAAACCCCAGCATCTTCTCGTCGCCGGACAGGCTCGCGGCCGCCCGAAAATCCATCTGTGAATAATCGGCTGACAGAAAAACAAACCCGTTTTCCGGAACAAAGCACCCCCTGATTTTTTTGCCCAAAGCGGTCTTGACGGGAATGTTCTGCAGATTCGGATCCGAGCAGCTCATACGGCCGGTCTCCGTGCCCAACTGATGAAAATGCGGATGGATACGCCCGTCTTTAGGGTCAATCATCGTGGCCAGACTGTCCGTAAAACCGCTTTTCAGCTTCGACAGTTCCCTGTGAGAAAGAATAAAGGCGACCACCGGATGGGTATCTTTGATCTTTTTAAGTTCATCCGCTCCGGTTGAAATCACCCCGCCGGGAGTTTTGCGCATACCCAGCGGAGAAAGCCCCAGCTTGTCGAATAATATCTCCGCGACCTGCCGGGGAGAATTGATATTGAATTCACAACCCGATACTTTATAAATCTTCTTCTGGAGCCGACTGATGTCCCCGGCCAGTTTGCGGGAAAGATCGTTGAGCTTGACGATATCGACTCTTATGCCGTTTTGTTCCATTTTCTTTACGAGATCGACGATATCCCTTTCCACGCGGGCGATCCGCGGAGAGAGCACGCCCTGTTTTTCCAGACGATTGATTTCAGATGAAACATCAGCAGCTTTGTTCTCTGTTGCGCCGAATAGCCCCGCTTGTCCGGATACCGGGCCGTCTTTTGCTTTGTCGTTCTTGTCATGGCTGATGAGCTCGGGCAATCTTTTTATCAAAGCGTTGAACTCGAACTTGGCCAAAACATCCCTGGCCCTTGGCAGATCGAACGCGCCCAAGCGGCACGAGGTGAGATCGAAATCGATCGGCACATTGCGCTCGATACCGGCCAGCTGGCGCGAAAAAAACGCCTGTTCTTTGCCGTCTTTCAGCTTTTGCAACACGGACGGCCTTATCCTCGACGCTTTGTCGGTTGACTCGTCGATTTCCTTGTAAAGATCGTCCAGACCGGAAAAATCCTTCAAAAGCTCAATGGCGGTCTTTTCTCCTATGCCACCTACCCCCGGAATATTGTCCGACGGATCGCCCCGCAGCCCTCTGTAATCAAGCAGCTGTTCGGGCAAAAGCCCGTCATACTTTCTTTTTACCTCCTCGATATCATACAAAACCGTGTCTTTGATGCCTTTGCGCAGGGTATAGACCTTGATTCTGTCATTGACCAGCTGCAAATTGTCCATATCGCCGCTTAGAATGACGACCTCGACGTCTTTTTGCGCGCGGCAAGCCAGCGTCCCGATAACGTCATCGGCTTCAAAGCCCTCTTTTTCAAAAATCGGCACGCCAAAAGCCGTTAATATCTCCTTTACTATGGGCAATTGCTGATAAAGCTCGTCAGGGGCTTTCACCCGTTTGGCCTTGTATTCCTTGAATTGCTTGTGCCTGAAGGTCGGAGCAGCCAAATCAAAAGTGGCTGCCGCGTAATTGGGCCTGATATCCTTCAAAGCCTTGAAAAAAACCAAAAAAAAGCCGTAAACAGCGTTGATAATCTCGCCTGATCGGGTTTTTAACGGCGGCAAAGCGTGAAAAGCCCTGTGCACCAAAGCATTGCCATCAATGATTAAAAACTTTTTAGTGTCTGGCATTGCTCCATTTTACTTTGCTTTTGAGAAAAAACAAAATCCCCATTCTTTATCGCTAAGATCGCTTAAGAATGGGGACTGTCATTAAGAGCTACAAAGGAAAGTTTGTCTTCCAGACAACTTTCCTCGCTATTTTGTAACTATTGGCATCGCCAACTATCAGGGTCGAATCGATAGCTCTGCCATCCTTTAACCGTAACCGGCAGGAAAGACCTGCATAAGCCCCCCACTTGTTTAAATTATTTACTGGTTTAAGCCTGTCGTCCGTCAGCCATCTAAGAAACCTCGTGCTGAAAACAAGGTTTCTGGTTATTTTCCAATTCACGGATAACACGGACTGTTGTTGCTTAAGGCTCTCTAACCGATAATCATAGAATTCGGCATTGAGGCCAACTTTTATCCATCTCGTGTTGAGGGCATAACTTGACGTCACCCAGAAATAGCCCATGTCACTGGCTTTCTCATTGCCCACTTTGTACCCAACGTATATGGCTTTTGTTGTGTCTTTATTTCTAATGCCAATCTCGCCACCATAAGTAACATCATCAAAGAGTTTCATCGGGCCGTTGTCAAAATTTTTACCCTTGCTTATGAACGGATTTGCCCAAATATAGGGCACCTCAAAAAGACATTCAGCTTTAACTGTTCTCCGAAAAATTTCCTCTCCCTCCAAAATACCAATTCTGTTTTGTATTTCAGAAGAGAAATTAGCTCCAAGACGTTTTATAAACGTCCCGGGATACTTAGTGTAGGACACAGAGAGGCTGCCACCAGCAATGTTAGCAAAGGGGCTGTAGGACAGTTTGTTTAATGGGCCCTTAATATAAATTGTTTCCAAGAGCCCGTACCAACCCCCCTTTGCTAAAGCAGTTCCGGTACCGAACCTACAACCAAGATCAGTGTCCTTGGTTACGGTTAGGTTTACCCCAGCATCGTGGGTTAGCCCCGCCTTGTTTGTTCCCCTTTTATGGAAATCAAAAAAGGCATTCCTATTTGTGAAACCGTTATCTCCTTTTGTCTTTTTTACGAGACAGGCCCCGCCATATTCCCACCCTTGCTTAGGCACGAAATATGCTCGGGTGACAGAGCTATCTTCTGTTTCGCCGAATGCTAAAAGCTGATAAGAAGACAACTTGCCGAAAACCCCGGATGCTGTTATAGCGTCTTCGGGATTCGCTATCTGCCTGGTCCAAAAAGCCGAGGAGCCGAGGTTTCTGACCCCCTTCTCCTCAACGGCAAAAACCCTCAAATCAGAATAGTCCGCCGACCCATAACCGGATTTCAGGCGCTCGAAATCGTTAGGGTAGGAGAAATCGGGATTTCTATCCCAAACCAGGTTCACTGGCCCGTAGGAGTCCCTGACTTTAAGCCCTCTTTCAAAAGAGGACGAGGCATCGTCGTTATTTTTCTGCTCCGCGGCAATTCTCGTGTCGCCGCTGACAAACAAAGCGGACGAAGCCGGGTTCTTAACATTAAGATACCCCTCGTCTGCTATTTTATCCCCGAAAATATTGAAGAGATGGACTAATTCCCTTTGCCCTTGATATCTTGCATCAAAGTTTATAGTGATGGGCTCTGCTTTAGGCAACAAGCCCCAAGGAAAAGCCATTTCTATGCACCAGCCGTCAAAAACCAAAGCAGTGGCAGACTTAACGGGCAGCATACGGTCATTCAGCTCATACCGCCCGCTTGCGAGTCGGGACATTTGCGAGTTTAGCAAATTTCGCGTGTCCCAGGTTAGGTTTTGCCACACATTAACGACCTCGCCGCTGTTAATGTGAAAACCTAACGTTGACTCATTTGACAAGTCACTGTTTTCAGTGGAAGCAAAAATGATTTCTGACAAATCCGTATAATGAGCATACATAAAAATATAAACATACTTTGTATCATATGTAATTGCCCAATATACTTTTTTGCTTTCGTCAACCACTTCATTCTTGGCCCTAAGAGGTTGCCCCGTATTCCTGCAAATGAAATTTCCATAACCGCTTGAGGCGTTTTTCCACGCCTCGTCGTTATTTTTGCCATCGATAACTACGGATTTTTCGGCCATCGTCATCGGCAAAACCGTCCTTGGCGGCAACTGGCCGGCGTATTTAGCAAAAACATCCACGCCAACCCCGACGATATCCCTCTCGGACAATCCAGGATAAAAGTAAATGCCGCATTCCTCCGGGTTTACTAGGTTTATAATTTTCTCCTTCACCTTCTCAAGCTCGTTGTTATCAGCCAAAAGCAACCCTGGGGCCAGAACCAGAAAAAATAACGATACAATAATTGTTCTCTTCATTACAAGACCCTCCCTGTAAATTATTGTAAGAGCTAAATAAGAAAAAAGATTGAGACCATTCTCAATCTCAACTTATTTCTAAACGATTTTAGCGATTAGTCAAGCAAAAAACCGCGCGATGGGCTAACGCTTGCCGTTAATGGTTATCTGACGTTTATTTTTATCAAGAAAAACAAAATCGAGCCGCAGGCAGCTCGCGGGCAGAAATTTCCCGATTCTTTCGGGCCATTCGACAGCCACGATGTTGGCGGGATCGGCGATGATTTCCTGCCAGCCAAGCTCCAGAATCTCCTCCGGCTTTTGGAGCCGGTAGCAGTCGATATGATACAAAAATTTAAAACTTAGGCCGCGGAGCTTAAACTTTTTCATTATCACAAAAGTCGGGCTGATAATTTTGTCGCTTATGGCCAGGCCTTCGGCGAATCCCTGCATAAAAGTGGTTTTACCGCCGCCCAAATCGCCCCGCAGCTCCAGTATCAAGGCAGCGCTCCTTTGCCCTTGCCCGACAAGCCTCGCGGCTGCTTTCCTACCCAGGGCCTTTGTGCCCTTGGTTGAACAAGAAACAAAGGTTTTTTTCCCGGAATTATGATTTGACATAAAATTTTCGTTAGGGTAAAGTCCATTTAGAAAAAGAAAAACGGCACAAAATGGAAGAATTAAAGAAGCTCAAACAACTAATAGAAAAAAACCAAAATTTCTCTCTGATTTTCTCCCAAGAAAAAGCAAATGACGCGGTGCCGGCCGTTATAGCTTTTTTCTACATTCTAAAACAATCGGGGAAAAATGCCAGTATTATCGGTTCTGTGCCTGAAAAATTCCGTTTTCTGCTCGCAACCGATAATATTGCCCCGCATCCGGGCCAGGCAGAACCGCCTGCTTATATCGCTTTCGGCATTTCTCATTTTAGCGAACTTCTGCCCTATTTCAAAACCCCTCCCGATACCATTGTCAATATCGATATTCCCGAAAACAACGAAAACTACGGCCATCTCAATCTTACGGCCGAAGATGCTCCGAGCCTGTCAGAGCTTACTCTAAACATTATAAGTTTTCTTGACGAAAACCTGTTTTCCGGGGAAGTCGCTACGGCCCTGTTGAGCGGCATATTGTACCCGAGCCATTCCCGGCCGGCTGCGCCCCTTACCGGGCAAACCCTGCAAAAAATCGGTTTTCTGATCGACCAGGGCGCAACCCTAAAAACAATCGCCGGCCATATTTACGGCAGCGAAGCAGCCGACGAAAAGTCATTGCTGATTTTTGAAAAGATATTAAGCAAGCTTAATTTTTCCGAAAGAAGAAACACCGGCTGGGCCCTGCTGGAAAAATCGGCTTTTCGGGAAATTGGTGCTACAATAAAGAATATTCTCTTCGCCCTGAAAGAACTTGCCTCGGGCACATTCCCTTTTGAAAACTTTTTCCTGTTGTGCGAGCAAGGCGATTATCCGGTTGAGATTCAGGGAGTTTTCTATTCGCCCGAAAAACGGAAACTGGATAAAATCACCCAGGCTATGGGCGGGAATAAAAAAGGCAACGGCGTTTTATTCCAAATCCGGGAGTCAAGCCTACAATCCGTCAAAAACAAAATATTGGAACTCCTGGAACTGAATTAAAAAATATGCCAAAAGAAGAAATCGTCGGTGAAATCGAACTGCCATCGGAGCAATTTTCCCTCTGGCAAAAATCAATCACCAGCATCAGCGGGTTCGCTGAAGAAGTACGCGGCAATCTTGCGGGCCAAGAGCAAATTACCGCCACGGTTCAGCTTATTTTAGCGGGTGGAGTTATTCTGAACAGCTCGGATATCCACCTGGAGCCGGAAGAAGAAAAAACCAAGCTGCGCGTCCGCCTGGACGGCATTTTGCATGACACCGCTTTTGTCGAACCGGCCCTTTATGGCAAACTGCTGTCGCGCGTCAAACTTCTGGCCGGCTTGAAGCTCAACATAACCGACCGTTCCCAGGACGGCCGCTTTACCCTACGGATAACTAATGGCGCCAATAAAAATATCGAAATAGAGGTAAGGGTTTCCGTGCTTCCCTCGGAATACGGCGAAGCAATAGTTATGAGAATCCTGAACCCCCAATCTCTTTTGAGTATTAACGATTTAGGAATAAGAGAAGATTTAAAAATAATCTTTGAAAAAGAATTCAGCCGGCCCAACGGAATGATTATTATTACCGGCCCGACCGGCTCGGGTAAAACAACCACGCTTTACGCTATCCTGAAAAAGCTGCAAAGCCCGGAAATTAAAATCATCACTATTGAAGACCCAATTGAGTATCATCTAAGCGGTATCTCCCAGAGCCAGGTAAACCAGGAGAGCGGCTATACTTTTGTTTCCGGATTGCAGGCCATCGTACGGCAGGACCCGGACGTTATTCTGGTCGGTGAAATTCGGGACTCAGAGACAGCTCAAATAGCCATACAGGCCGCTCTTACCGGCCACCTTGTTTTGTCCACCCTTCATACCAACGATGCGGCGGGTACGATAGCGCGAATGGCCGCCCTGGGTGAAAAGCCCGCCGAAGTGGCTCCTGCCCTGAATGCCGTGGTCGCGCAGCGTCTGGTGAGAGTGGCTTGCCGTTATTGCCGCGAGATGGTTGATATCACCGAAAATGAAAGGGCCGAGATTAAAAAAAGCCTGGCTAATTTGCCCGCTACAGCGAAAAAAACAATAAAAATAGAAGACCTGCTGAAAGTTGGAAAGATATCCCGGGCCAAAGGATGCCCTAAATGCAATTCTACCGGCTACAAAGGGCGGATTGGTTTGTATGAAATTTTTATTGTTGATGATGAAATGGAGAATTTTATCGCCGCGGCCCCGTCCGTAGCCGACCTAAACAGAAAAGCCCGCGATAAAGGCATGACCACAATGAGACAAGACGGCCTTATCAAGGTGTTGCAAGGCATTACTACGCTTGACGAGATAGAAAGGGTGGCTGGAGAATAGCCCTTGGCGAGTAAAAAAAACGCCCCCTCGTTAAACAGAGAGGACGGAACATTAGCCCCAAGTGTCCCAAAGTGTGATTGAGGCCCAGAATCTCTTCCGGGAGTAGTAAGGCCGTGGCTTTACTATCCATTACGGAAAATATCCCTGTCTTGGGGCTAATGTCCTAAATTGGAAACACCCTTATTGTAATATACTTTTTTAAAAATGTCAAGCCCCAAACGCACGAAAATCGAACAGGAAGATGTTTTGGATTTGACGCTTCGCCCTAGGACATGGGATGATTACATAGGACAAGACAAGATAAAGCAGAATGTCCGTATTATCATTGATGCTGCCAAGCAGAGAAACGAGCCATCCGTGGAACACATACTTTTTTACGGAAATCCCGGGCTGGGTAAAACCACCCTGGCCCGGTTGGTAGCCGAGGAAATCGGCGTTGATTTCAGAGTTACTTCAGGTCCGGCCATTGAGCGGGCCGGCGATCTGGCCGCTATTTTGACCAATCTCTCCGACGGCAGCGTACTTTTTATCGACGAATGTCATCGCCTGAACCGTACTGTGGAAGAATATCTTTACCCAGCTTTGGAAGATTTCAAACTCAACTTAATCCTGGGCAAGGGGCCGATGGCCAGGACCATGGAGCTGAAAGTACCGCGATTTACTTTAATCGGCGCCACCACGCGCCTGGCCGCTGTTTCCGGTCCCTTGCGCTCGCGCTTTGGCGCGATTTTCGGTTTAAACTTCTATGACACGAACGACATTGTAAAGATTTTAGCCCGCTCGGCCCGGCTGCTCAATGTTGCGATAAGCCACGAGGCACTTGATGTCCTTGCGAAATCATCGCGCTACACGCCGCGCGTGGCCAACCATCTTTTAAAAAGAGTGCGCGATTTCGCCCAGGTGCAAAGTCAGGAGGGGATTACCGCGGAAATCACACGCTACGCGCTTGATAATCTTGAAATCGACCCCCTGGGCCTAGGCTCGAACGACCGCCGTATTTTAGAAGCACTGATCGATAAATTCAACGGCGGGCCCGCGGGTATACAGGCGCTGGCCGCGGCCACCGCCGAGGAGGAAGAAACCATTTTGGACGTTTACGAGCCCTATCTGATGCGGCTCGGTTTCATCGCCCGCACCCCGCGGGGCAGGATAGCCACCAGGCTTGGCTTTGAGCATCTGAATAAAAAAACGCCGAGGGGCGCTATTTTATGAAAAAATCTTTCGCGATTTCATTGCTTTGCGCGTGCTTTTTATCGCTTCGGCCGGACATATCTTTCGCAAGCATAATCATCAACGAAATCGCCTGGATGGGCACCGCCAATTCGGCCAATGACGAATGGATAGAGCTTTTCAACAGTGACGCCCGGGATGTTTCGCTCGAAGGATGGACGCTAAAGTCATCGGACGGAAAACTGAAAATAAACCTCCAGGGAACTGTCCCTCAACAGGGATTTTTTATTTTGGAAAGAACCGACGACCAGACCCTGCCTGACATCGCCGCGAACCTGGTTTACAAGGGCGCCCTGTCCAATAGCGGAGAAACGCTTATTTTGACCGATGCCAATGGCACGATCGCGGACCGGATTGACTGCCAGGATGGCTGGCCCGGAGGCGACAATAAAACCAAACAAACAATGGAAAGACTGAAAAACAGCTGGCAAACCAGCAAAGAGGCAGGCGGTACGCCCAAAGCAACCAACAGTCAGGGGATGCCCGAGCCCGACCCTTCTCCAACAACCACCGAAACCGCGTATGCTCCAGAGCTTCCTAAGAGCTCTTCCCTGGAAACTCCTCCGAAAGCTGCCGACACTCAATCAATGAAACCCACGGCCGTGGTTTATCCGAAAAACATCTTTTTCAATGAAATACTGCCCTCTCCCGAGGGGCCTGATGAACAAAATGAATGGCTGGAAATATTCAATGCCAATGATTTCGCGGTCAATCTGGCCGGATGGCAGATTAAAGACACCGCGGGCGCGGTAAAAACCTATGTCCTGCCCGACAACAGCCTTGTCGCGGCCAACGGTTTTTTGGTTATCAGCCGGCCGGAAAGCAAAATTACCCTGCAGAATAACGGCGACGGCCTGGAGCTTTACAACCCGGACAAAGAGCTGGTCCACCGAATCGCCTTTCCGACAGCCCCGAACAATCAGTCATACAACCGCAATCCTGAAAAACCGGATGACTGGGCCTGGAGCGGCTTTTTAACCCCGGGGGCTGGCAATAAAATGCCTGACGGGCTGAAACAAACAGATTCCGCGGCCGCACAGCAGGAGAACACCTCATCGCGGGCCGTCGCGCTTGCTGGGGCTGTTCCGGCCATGGCGCAGGCCGGCAGTTTTGCACCAAAATTACCGCGGCTTTTAACTTTTATTACGGGCGTGATAATAGCCGCTGGCTCGGCTCTCATGGTTTTATTCCTGAAAAAAAGAAAACAAGAATAGGAATCTGCCGCGCTGAAATTTGCCTTTTTAGCGGTTTTTGGTTAGAATAATGCCGTAATAGTAATAATTTGATAATCAACTTATGTCAGGACATTCACACGCCAAAACAGTAGCCCGAACCAAAGACGCGAACAATCAAAAAAAGGGGCAGATATTTTCCAAAATAGCCCGCGTGATAACCGTGGCCGCAAGAGAGGGCACTGATCCGGCGACAAACTACAAACTGCGCCAGGCATTGGAAGAGGCCAAAAAGTTCAGCATGCCCAAAGAGAATATAGAAAGGGCAATGAAAAAGGGTTCGGGAGTAATGGAAGGCGAACAGCTATCCGAGGTTTTTTATGAGGCTTTGGGCCCCAATAGCGTATCTCTGATTTTAGACGGCATTACTGACAATAAAAATCGCGCTTTGGGCGAAGTGCGCCAGATATTGCAGAAACACAACTTCAAGCTGGCCAACGAAGGGTCCGTAAAATGGCAATACGACCAAAAGGGAATACTGCTGATAAACCTAAAATCCCAGGGCTTGAATCCTAAAACAAAAGAGGAAATGGAGCTTATCTCCATTGAAGCGGGAGCCGACGATATCAAATGGTTTCAGGAAGAAGGCGAAGATTATTTGGAAATTAACGCCAAGCCCGAAAATATAGAGGCTGTTAAAAAAAATCTGGAGGAGCACGGCTTGGCCATAGAATCGTCTTCTCTGGGCTGGGTAACCAAAGAAGAGATCGAGGTCTCGGGCAGCGATAAAGAAAAACTGGAAAGGCTTTTTGAAGACCTTGATGACAGCGAAACAGTGCAAAATATCTATTCAAACCTAAAAAACTAAATGATAATTCTCGGCATTGACCCCGGCACTGCCACGACCGGCTGGGGAGCGGTCAAAAAATCAAAAAAGCAACCGGAGTTAATGGATTACGGCGCGATTTTTACCAGCCCGAAACAGACAACCGGGGAGCGACTATCCAAGCTCCACGCGGAAATTTCCAGCCTGATCAAGCAAATAGCACCCGATGTTTTGGTCATAGAAAAACTTTATTTCTTCAAAAACCTGAAAACAGCTCTGCCGGTTTCCGAAGCGCGCGGAGTTATCCTTTTGGCAGCCAGCCAGCAAAAAATCAAAGTGGTCGAATTGACGCCCCTGCAAATTAAAATGGGTATTTGCGGCTACGGCCGGGCCGATAAAAAACAAATCCAAAAAATGGTGAAGGAAACGCTCTGTTTGGAAAAAATCCCCAAGCCCGATGACGCCGCGGATGCCCTGGCCGCCGCCGTTTGCGGCGCTTATAGCCATAACGGATAAGCTAAAACGAGCTTCCTTTGCAAACGAAATTACCGGGCTGTGCATAATTTTCCTTTGATGGGGTTGACAGACCTTTTTCTCTCCATATAATGGCTGTATACGACTCTGGAAAAGGTCGCAAAAGTAGGT
>JAQUKS010000005.1 GCA_028718965.1 Minisyncoccota bacterium | reverse complement strand
CAAGGCACCGGTAGGGGAACCTGTCGGTGGATCATTTCTATTTATTATTTTGGTTGATAAGAGTTGAAGCTTGGAATTCGAGTTTTAACTCTGTGGGTATTGGCCAAGGAGCCCGAAATTTTGGCTGTAACATAAAGGCGGCCGCCTCGGGCGAAACAGCTTATAGGAACCAAATTTCAATCACCAGCGAAACAGAAACCCTGAAAAGGGTTTTTGTTTTATCTTGAAATCCGTCAGGTTTTTTGTTATTGTTATGATGATAATCGGGCGCGTAGTTCAGTGGTAGAACGCCTTTCTGATAAAAAGGAGGTTGAAGGTCCGATTCCTTCCGCGCCCACTGTTTGAATTTCTATGTTTTCGGGCAAGCAAAACACCGCGCTCCGTGTTCTCTACGGGCCTTTAGCTCAGCTGGTAGAGCGCCTCATTTGCAATGAGGAGGTCACCGGTTCGAATCCGGTAAGGTCCACTGCGACGTTGCTTTGAAGTTATCCACAGTTTCACTCAACAACCGGCCCTTGATTATGGTATAATCAGAAAATATGAATTATAAAGCGGATTTTCAATTATTTTAGCCCCAAAGGTCGGCTTTTAAATCAATAATAATTCGAATAATAATCAAAATTATGATTCAAGATTGGTCAAGTGTTACCTTGGGAGCGTTAAGCGACCTTTGGTACGGTTTCGCCGGGTTTATTCCCAAGCTCATCGGCGCTCTTATCATTTTTGTCGTCGGCTGGTTTATCGCGGTATGGTTAGGCAAGTTGGTGGCTGAAATTTTAAAGAGAATCAAGTTCGACAGGATTTTTGAAAAAACGAAATGGGAAGAAGCGATGAGCAAGGCCGAGCTGAAGATGTCGATGTCCGGATTTGCCGGCGGCCTCGTAAAATGGATTTTGGTGATTGTTTTCTTGCTGGCGGCCGTGGAAATTCTGGGCATGGCCCAGTTCGCGGATTTCCTGAAAAACATCGTTGCCTGGCTGCCTAACGTGATAGTGGCCGCGGCCATTTTCGTGGTGGCGGTGATTGTCGCGGATATTCTTGAGAAATTAGTCAAGGCGGTAGTTGGCAAGATGGACGTCAAATACGTCAACTGGATTGGTTCGGTGGTAAGATGGTCGATTTGGGTATTTGCCATTCTGGCGGCTTTGAGCCAGCTGGGTATCGGCAGCGATATCATTCAAATTCTGGTAACCGGTTTCGTGGCCCTGATAGTAATCAGCGGCGGGCTGGCTATCGGTTTGGGCGGCAAGGACACAGCTAAAGAAATGATCGAAGAGTTAAGGAACAAATTACGGAATTAAAAATTCCAAGAAACAAAAAATCCCTCTTTATTTCGGGGGATTTTTTGTTTTCCACAGCAGTTTCTTGATTTTTATTTTTTCTGTTATAATTATTCTGTCGTAAAAAATATAAATTAAAAATAAATCATATGGCAAACGGAACAGCGAAACAGCTCGATTTGTCCAAGTCCCTTTTAACCCTGGCCATTATTCTGGTGGCCGGGCAGGTATGCTACTGGGGGGCCCAGTCACTGGGCAATTTATGGGGAATCTGGAACAATTACCCCAGGGAGATAAGCATATCGGCTCAAGGAAGTTTTAAATTAATTCCCGATGTTGCTGTCATAAACTTGGGAGTGAAAACAGAAGGCATGAAAGTGGCGGGCGTTGTCAAGGAAAACAATGAAAAAATGAACGATATCTTGGCCGCGATAAAGTCAGCGGGCGTGGCTGAAAAAGATATTCAGACATTAAGTTACAACTTAAGTCAGCAATATGATTACTTGGACAAGGGTGAAAGAGTTTTCAGGGGATATCTGCTTAACCAGCAGATAGGAGTAAAAATCCGCGACTTTACGAAAATCGGCGATGTTTTGGAAAGATCCACTTCTCTGGGCGCCAACTCGATTGGCGATTTGCAGTTTACCGTAGACGACCCCGCGGCAGCCAAGGCGGCCGCTTTGGCTGATGCCATTGCCAACGCCAAAACTAAAGCCAAAAAGATAGCCAGCGACAGCGGCCTGAAAATCAAAAAGCTGGTCAATGTTTACGAGGATTCCAGCCAGTACGCGAATTATCCGACGGCCGTGGGCGTGGGCGGGGGAGAGATGATGGTAAAATCGCTGTCTTCAATCGCGCCGGACATCCAGGCGGGCGAACAGGAAGTAAAAGCCACGGTTACTTTGGTTTATCGGGTTAAGTAAAAGCAATTACCATCCTGAATTTTTCGAACACCCGATGTTACAAGATTTGCGGACATCGGGTGTTCGGTTGTTTTATGTCAGCGCAAGTATATTTTCTAAAATTAAACCAGCCCTCCGATTGCCTTTTAGAGGAGGCAGGCCGGAAAATTTTCCAAACTTTCGGGGATTTTTTCGGTGCCAGCGACAGAGTGGCCGTAAAACTGCATTTCGGCGAAAGAGCCAGCACTACCAGGTTAAGCCCGTTTCTGGTCAAGGGGATTTACGCTAAATTGCGGCCCGTTGTCGCGGACGCGGCTTTAATGGATTGCAATGTTTTATACAAAGGAGAGCGGTCGTTCGGAGCGTCGCATAAAAAACTTGCCCTGGATAACGGTTTTGATTTCGCTCCCATTGTGATTGCGGACGGGGAAAAAGGCGACGAAGAAACGATTGTCCCGATAAACGGGCGCTATTTCAAAGAGATTAAACTGGGCAGGGCCCTGGAGAACTATAATGCCATTCTGGCTGTTTCCCATTTTACCGGCCATGGTTCATCGGGCATGGGAGCGGCTATTAAAAATATCGGTATGGGCCTGGGCAGCAAGGCGGGCAAACTGGCGATGCACCAGTCCGGCACATTCGGAGCAAAAATCGATTCGGCCAAATGCCAGGGCTGCGGCCTTTGCTTGATGGAGTGTCCTGCCCACGCCATTATTTTGGAAAATAATAAGGCGGTTATCGATTATCGGAAATGCTTGAATTGCGGCCGATGCATATCCGAATGTAATTTCGGCGCCGCCTCCTGGATTGGCGGGTCGTCAAAGGAGTTGCAGGAAAAGATTGCCGAGTATGCCTGGGGCGCCCTGCGGGGCAGGAAGTCATTTTTTATAAATGTTCTCCTGGGTATCACGGCCCGATGTGATTGCGTAAGAGACAGGCAGGAACCGGTTATGGGGGACATCGGCCTTCTGGCTTCAAACGATATCGTGGCCGTCGACCAGGCCAGCCTTGATTTGGCGCAGGGCCGGGGGCTGGTAAAATTAGGGGTAAAACTGATGCGCTTTACGGGCTTGGATCCCCGGATTCAAATTAACAGGGCCGCCGAGCTTGGCCTGGGCCAAAAAAAATACCGGATAACGGAGTTGGCAGGATAATTATTTTGCGCTATGGTATATTCAATCCATTTTTTGGTATGAAAGACAACACTAAAAAAACACTACGAATCTATTTACAGCATTGTTTAAAATACAAGGTGTCGTTCTTTTTTGTTATTTTCGCGGTAATGGCCGCGGCGGCCAATAATGCCGTTTTTCCGTTATTCTTGAAAAAGTTTTTCGATATTTTGACTACCGGGGATTCTCCTGATAAGATCGTCGGCCAGCTACTGGGGGTTTTGATGATTTTGCTCGGCCTGGATTTATTTGGCTGGATATGCTGGCGGGTAACTAATTTCGGCATGACTTATCTGCAGCCGCGGGTAATTGCCGATTTGTCCAATACCTGCTTTACTTACTTGCACAAGCACTCCTATGACTTTTTTGAGAATAATTTCGTGGGCTCCCTTACCAAAAGGATAAAATGGTTTTCCAATGCTTTTGAGGTGATTCACGACAAAATCACCTGGAACCTGCTGCCCCTTTTCGTGAACATCGCCATTATAGTATTCGTTTTGTTCAGCCGCAATTTCTGGCTGGGAATGATTGTTCTGGTCTGGCTGGCGGTTTTTTTAGCCGTCAATTGGCTTTTTTCCAGATATAAAATCAAGCATGACATCAGACGGTCAGCCAAAGAAACCGAAGTTACCGGCTTGCTGGCCGATACCATTACCAATGCTCACAGCATCCAGCTTTTCAACGGCTACGCAAGAGAGGTCAAGAGATTCGCCAAAACCACCGAAGAATTAAGGAAAATCCGCAAATTCACCTGGGATTTGACCGCTTTTTTCGAAGCCGGCCAGGGGTTGCTGGTAATCGCTTTGGAGATCGGCGGCTTTTATCTGGCCATTCGATTGTGGCAGAAGGGCATTTTGACGATCGGGGATTTTGTTTTGCTGCAGGTTTATCTGATTAATATTTTCGACCGGGTTTGGGATTTCGGCAAAATCATCCGCAATATCTATGAAAATCTCGCGGACGCGGAAGAAATGACCGCTATCCTGCAAACGCCCCATGGAATCGTCGATATCATCAATGCCAAAAATTTGCAAGTAAAAAAGGGCATGATTGAATTAAGAAAAGCGGATTTTTATTATCATCAAACACGTTCAGTGCTGAAAGATTTCAACCTCACCATCGCCAGTCATGAGAAAGTGGCTTTAATCGGGCCTTCGGGCGCGGGCAAAACAACGATTATCAGGCTGTTATTGAGGATTCACGAGCTTGCCGCCGGGGAAATTTTAATTGACGGGCAAAACATCTCCAAAGTGAAGCAGGAAAGCTTGAGGGCCAATATCAGTCTGGTGCCGCAAGACCCGATTTTATTCCACCGCACCCTGATGGAAAACATCCGTTACGGGGCCCCTCAAGCCACTGACCGGGAAGTAATTGAAGCGGCTAAAAGCGCCCGCTGTGATGAGTTTATCAACGAATTGCCCGAAAAATATAACACATACGTGGGCGAGCGCGGCATCAAGCTGTCGGGAGGGGAACGCCAAAGAGTGGCCATTGCCAGGGCGATTCTGAAAAACGCGCCTATCTTGGTCCTGGACGAAGCCACTTCAAGCTTGGATTCCGCCTCCGAAAAGATGATTCAGGAGGCCATTGATGAACTGATGAAAGACAAAACCGTGATTGTCGTGGCGCACAGGCTTTCAACCATCCGCAAAATGGACCGTATCGTGGTGGTGCAAGACGGCCGCATTGTCGAAGAAGGCAATCATAGCCAGCTTTTGGAGCATCCGGACGGCATTTATAAAAAACTCTGGACTCTTCAGGCGGGCGGATTCATCGAATAAAAAGCTCCGGCTTTGGCCGGAGCTTTTTATTCGTTCTTGTCCTTGCGTTTGAAAAAGAGTAAATTGAAACCAATGACGGATAATTCAGCCAAAAATCAAAATCAGCCGTTGGCCGAAAGAATGCGCCCGCAGACACTGGATGAGTTTTCAGGCCAGGAGGAGATTGTGGGCGAAGGCAAGCTGCTAAGGGCCGCTATCTCGCAGGACAAGCTGCCCTCGATGATTTTCTGGGGCCCGCCGGGCTGCGGTAAGACCACCCTGGCCCTGATTATCGCCAAAGCCAGCCAGGCTGATTTCATAAGATTCAGCGCGGTGACGAGCGGCTTGAAAGAGCTTAGGGAAGTAATCAAAAGAGCCAAGCAGGACGACTGGCAGAACAAAAAAACCATTTTGTTCATCGATGAGATTCACCGCTGGAACAAAATTCAGCAGGATGCCTTGCTGCCGCACGTGGAAAACGGCTTGATTACTTTAATCGGCGCCACCACCGAAAACCCGAGCTTTGAAGTGCGGGGCGCGTTGCTTTCCAGGTGTCGGGTTTTTGTTTTGAAACAATTATCAATCGCGCAGATAACCGCCATTCTGGAAAACGCTTTAAATGACAAAAACAGGGGATTGGGCAATTTGTCTTTGAAAATAGAGCCGGGCATTTTGCAAAAAATCGCCGCAATGTCCAATGGCGATCCCAGGACCGCTTTGAATGTTTTGGAATACGCCTCGTCCATCTCCGCCGAGATCAATCCGGCCATTGTAAAAGAGGCTTTTCAAAAATCGTATTTGCTCTATGACAAGGACGGTGACGAGCATTACAACATAATTTCCGCTTTGCACAAATCAATGCGCGGCTCGGATGCTGACGCGGCTTTATACTGGCTGGCCAGGATGCTTGAAGCAGGGGAAGACCCCTTGTATGTGGCCCGACGCCTGGTGCGCTTCGCTTCCGAAGACATCGGCCTGGCCAACTCGCGGGCCTTAGAGCAGGCGGTCGCGGCCTACAACGCGTGCCATTTCATCGGTTTGCCCGAGTGCAACGTCATTCTGGCCCAGGCAGTGGTCTATATGGCCAAATGCAAAAAGTCCAACGAGCTTTATCTGGCTTACGGCAAGGCCAGGAAGGATGTCGAGCAGCATGGCAATTTGCCCGTGCCCTTGCACATCCGCAACGCTCCGACCAAGCTGATGAAAGATCTGGGCTATGGCAAAGATTACAAATACAGCCCGAATTTCGATTACCAGGAAGAGCAGGAGTACTTTCCGGACAAGCTAAAAGGCAGGAAGTATTTGAAGAATTAAAAACCGCCGACAAGCCCTTGGGCCGTCGGCGGAAATCGGACGAATATTAACATTATTATTGTGTCTTGTCCGATTTCTTTGTTTTGCTTCTGTTCATGACTACAATATAGTAAATTACAAACTTTATCATCTTAACTCTTTTTCTTAAAAAATCAACTATTTTATTTCCAAAATCTTGTATTTTATTTTTTTCTCCGGACATTCGATTTCAATTTCAGCGCCTTTGCTCTGCCCCAAAAGCGCCTGGCCGATAGGGGACTGATAAGAGATTTTGCCCTGTAAAAAATCGCTTTCCGAGGGCGCCACCAATGTAAGGGTTTCTTTTTCTCCGCAACTGTCAACCACCACGATCGAGCCGATTTCCACTTTGCCGCTGTTTGATTTGCCCGCAATGATTTTGGCTGATTTGATGATTTTTTCCAGTTCGTCTACGCGCCCTCTCATAAAAGCCAGGGCCTCTTTACCCTGGTGATAAGCGGCGTTTTCCGACAAATCGCCAAAACTCGCGGCAGTGTGCAGCTGCGCGGCGATTTCTTTCTGTTTGACGTTTTTCAGATAATCCAGTTCCTTTTTCAGCTTTTCGAGGCCTTCGGCCGTAATGTATTCTGACATAGCTTGTTAATAATTGCGTCTTGCTTGCAAAACTTTTTATTCTACTCTTCTTGAGTATTCGCCGGTCTGGGTGTTTATTTCTATTATATCACCCTCTTTTATGAACGAGGGAGCCTGGATGCTGGCTCCGGTTTCCAAAATGACCTCTTTGGTGCCCGCTTCCGCCCGGCCCGCCCTAAGATAAACAGCCGCTTCTTTCACGCGAAGCTGCACCTTAATGGGCGCGTTCGCGCTGATGATCTTATCATCGAACGATAAGCCGGTTATTGTCTGGCCGGGTTTCAAAAAACGGCCTCCTTCCACCTGCTCTTCCGCAAGAGTCAAGCGCTTGTTGGGATTGTCGCTTTCGGAAAAAACATACTGCCCCTTGCCGGCGTAAACGAATTTCAACTGAATTTTGTCCACGTCGGCTTCCTCGAAATTGTCGCCCGGATGGAAAACCTTTGACAAAACATTGCCGGTTATCAAACTCTTCATTTTTATCTGCGCGGTCGAACCGCCCCGTCCCTGGAAATTCAAAGCGAAATCAAGCACGATATAGGGCTGGTCGTTATAAATAAACAATGTTCCTTTTTTCAATTCGGTATGATTCAGCATATTTGATATGAAACTTGAATATTAGATATTTGAAATTTAAAATTATTTTACTATCCGCCATTCAATCTTGCTTTCTTTGTCCGCGTATTCCAGCCATTCGCCGCTGTCGTTAATCACGAACCATTTCTTTTTGGCTTGGGACCAGACCATCGGCTGGCCCTCGTAAAACGGTTTTTTAACCACCTCTTTCGGCTTCAGGCGGTCAAGCTCCAGCCACTTTTTGAAAATGGTTTCAATGGCATAATCCAGATCGCGGCTATTGGCCCACTGGGCTACTTTATCGATAGCCTGCTTGGCTTTTTCCAGAGACCCGGCCAGCTCCAAAAGCTGTTTGGCGGGCTTGGTGTACCTGGAATAAACGATTTCTTTTCGCCGGGCCGACTGCTTCAGGTCGGCCAGGTCCAGGCCCTTGCTGGCGAAAAAATACGCGACAATCTGCTGAATGGCCGTTTCTTCGGCTAATTCATCATAATACTTGATTTTACCTTTTTGTAAATATTCTTCGATTTTAAGGGCTGTGCCCTTGCCGATGTCCCGAAGCTTTTCCAGGCCTTTCAGGCCGCTTTCCCGATAAATCTGGCTGATGTCTTGAGGCAGGTTTTCCAAAGCCAAAGCAGCCTTTTGATACGCCTTAATCTTGAACTGGCTAGCCTTCGCCCTGTCGCCCTTTATCTCCAATAATTCGGCGATTTGTCTGAAAATTTTGGCGATTTCCTGGTTCATCGGATTTTTTGGATAGAGGTTTTGATGCGCTCGGCTTCTTCTTGCACAAGCTCTCCCTGGTACTCGCCTTTGTGGGCTTTCGCGCCTTCATAAACGGTTTTTCTCTGGTCAAGGTGCAGGTCAATATCAATCTCTTTGTTTGTTCTATTATACCTCAAATAGATATGAAACCTAGGAAAGGCGCCTCCGGTTTCAAAGGGCCGTATGAACTGCAGTTTTCCGTCTTTTTGGGACGCGCCCCAGGAGTGATAGCGTATCTGTCGCATCAGATTTTCGATGTTTTCACCTGTGCTGTTTTTAACGATAAAGTTCATATTGGATTGGTAAAGCCGACTTTACTTGACTGGCTTTTGAGGGGGGTTATCATTAAGAAAAACCAATATATATTATGAAAAAGGATTTGCGTTTGCATCCTCGGCAGGCCGAGATTCTTAAAGTTTTGCTTTTTAATCCAAAGCCCAGATTTCGCGACCTTAACGTGTCGGGACTTTCAAATGACCACTTTTCCTTTCATATTAAAAGTTTAGTGGAGGCGGGGCTGATTGTAAAGGGAGAAAGCAATTATTGTCTTACGGCGGTCGGAAAAGAATTTGCCAATCGCATGGACGCGGAGAAGGATATCCCGCAGGTTGAAAAGCAAGCCAAGGTAGGGGTGTTGATTTTCGCCGTTGAAAAGCAGGGAGGGGTGAAGAAATATTTGCTCCAGCAGCGCCTAAAACAGCCGTATTTTGGCTATTATGGAGGGGTTGGGGGCAAGCTGAAGATAGGGGAGACCTTGCTTGATGGGGCTCGCAGGGAGTTTACGGAGGAGACGGGCCTGAGCGCCAAGCTCTCTTTCGTTGGCGTGAATCACAAGATGGATTATTCAAAGGAAGGGTTATTGCTGGAGGATAAACTCTTTTTTGTTTTCAGAGCCGACGGGATTAAGGGAAAAATGACGGAAGAATTCCAGGGCGGGAAGAATTTCTGGCTTTCTATGGCTGAAATCAGGAAACTGCCCAAACTTTTCCCGGATGTTTTGGATAAGCTGAAAATGATAGAGGCGGGCGGGATTTCGTTCTCGGAGAGGAAATACTTCGTGGACGAGTTTTAGTTGATTTTTTATCTTTCGGTTAGGAAATGGGTTGTTTTCCTTTGGAATTTTTCGTTTTTCAATAAATTGGCTACGAGACCAAACATTAGCTTGGTTATTGTTTTATTCGTTTTGTAGAATCCGAGGGCTGTTTCTTCTAATCTTTTATTTTTAACGAGCTGTTTGATTTTGGGAAGGCGGTAATCGGGATTAATAATCTTTTTGGCTGCCTCTATGCCCGATACCATTGCGGGGTGAATGCCTTCGCCCGTTAGACCAGAGGCTAGTCCGGCCGCATCGCCAACCAGAAAGACATTACCAAAGTCCACCCCCTTGTAATCATAGCTGATTGGCGCGGCTTGCAATTGATGGCCGGCGCTATCAATACCAAGCTTTTGGCACCAGGAGTCAAGGTTCGTTTTTAGCCGGTTCGGCTTTATGAATTTTGGATCACAGCCAGTGCCGACTGAAACATAGTCTTGATGGGGAAATATCCAGGCATAGACTGGGCCGAACTTTTCCAGGTCAAAGAATATTTCTAATTCTTTGAACCTTCTGTCCGGAATACAATACTGGATAGCCACCATTATTTTTTTGGTTTTCAGGCCTAAAAAATTTCTAACCAAGGAACCGCTGCCGTCAGCGCCGATTAAGTAATCAAAATGCAGGGAAAGGTTGTCATCGGTTAAAATACGGTTCTTGTATATTTCTTTGGCTGATGAGCCCAGCCGAATTTCCGCTCCGGCCGATTTGGCCTGGTCTAATTGCCACTGAGCCAGGTTTTCTCTGCTGCAGGTCCAAATCCAGGGCTGATCCAATTGAAGCTTTATCGCTTTATGGTTGCCGATGTGAAGATTAATATGCTTGAATTCTTTTTCTATAATACTCTTAGGCAAATTTAATTCTGTAAAGTCTTTGATGGTTAAGCCGCCAGCGCAAACTTTGAGGCCAAGGGCTTTATTTCTTTCTAAAACCAGCACTTTCTTTTTGGCTTTGGCTAAAAAAGTCGCGGCGGCTAATCCAGCCGTGCCAGCTCCAATGATAATGATATTATAGTGGGTGTCCATATTTTTTAGCAGAAGTTAATTAAATGTTGCCTAAATGAATATTTTTCAGGCCGCCTCTTCGGCCGATTTCTTGGATGTCCTTGAGGGTGGAGAGAGGGGTGGGAGACAGGCCTTTTAATTTCCAGGAGATTTGCGGTGAAAATCCGGAAATATGCCACGGGGTTTCGGGCCCCAGCTCTTTTACGATGAAAGCGGCTGTCTTTTCAAACAGGGCAGGGGAGTCGTTGAGGGTCGGTATGACCAAAGTGGTTATTTCCAGATGAATCTTATTTTGCTTAAGGCGTTTCAGATTGTCCAACGCCGGAGCCAATCGGCCGCCGCAGTATCTTTGATAAAAATCATCGTCAAATGATTTCAAATCAATGTTGGCCGCTTGCAAATAGGGGAGTATCGAATCAAAAGTCTCTTTGGAAAAGAATCCGTTGCTCACCCAGATATTTTTAAGCCCGTGCTCTTTGGCCAGTTTCATTGTGTCCAGAGCGTATTCCAAAAAAACGGTTGGCTCGGTATAGGTATAGGAAACGCTCGGGCATTTATGATCCAGGGCTGTTTCAACGATTTCAGTTGGGCTCACAGGCGATGTTTCCCTGAAAGCCCGCAAGGGAACATCCCCTGTTAGCTGGGAAATTTGCCAGTTCTGGCAGGCCTGGCATTTGAAATTACAGCCGAGAGCGGCAAGGGATAAGGTCTTTGTTCCGGGCAAAAAATGATAAAGCGGTTTTTTCTCTATCGGGTCAACGGCAATCGCGCAAGGCCGGCCGTATGTGAGGGAAAAAAGCGCGTGATTTTGATTCTTCCTTACGCCGCATTTTCCGGTGCTGTTGTTCGCGATGACGCAATAATGATTGCACGCTCGGCATTGCACCCGCCCCTCGCTTAATTTTTTATACGCTAAACACTCTTTCATACCCTTTATGTATTTTAGCATACTTTGAATGAATGGTGTTTTCTTCGGCTTTTGGAATATGGTAGAATGAATCTGTAGTTATTCGTTCCCAAAAATAAAAAAGACCCAAAAAGGGGCTTATAAACGAGAAAAGACACAGGTACTAAGATACATTGCGTATCTTTTCTCTGTGTCTTTTGGACGGCCCTCATGGGCGGCCGTCCTTCATGGCGCCCCAGGTGGTTTTGGGGGAGGCTATTGGTGCACGACGAGAAAGGAAAAAAGTTTTTTCTCCTTCTCGTTTCTCTGCCATGACGTATCCTTTTTTGATGGACACGTCGTAACCTTCAAACGTGAAAGTCTTTGAGGTCAAGACGACAGGGGGGCATAGAGAGGTAGAAAAATCAGGCCCATGGATGTGGGCATGTCCCACCCCATTCATGTCATAATTCACACTACAAATCGTTCTGTCGGAAAAAAAATTCCCAGGAACGATTGCCGTCGGTAGTGCCGAGACGCGAAAGTCAAAATCACAGGATGAAATCAGAGAAGTTGTTGACAGAAAGACAACTCCTCCTTCTGTCCACCAGGTTGCGCTTGCTTGCTGTGGATCCGTTAAAAATTTCGAAATACTGATTATTGGGGTATTGAAATTAATTAACGATCCGGTTCCCATCGATGGGATGTTCTCTGTCTTACATCCTGAAACAAATGCGAATGTGACAATCAAGAGAAAGACGAAAAATGCTTTTTTCATTGGTTGCCCTCCTTATGAGTCAAGGTTCAATATAAGGTTCTGTAGGTACCTTTATAATACCACAAAAAAATAAAATGTCAACTATTAGTAGCAAAAAAATAGCTTTTTTAATGTTTCTTCTTTTTTTGTTCTTTCCCTCTTTAATCATTGCCGCATGTATTTTCCCCGGAACTCCTGAAACAATATATGCGCCTTCTTGCAATTTTGCAGTATGTGATCATTGCACCAGCAACGAGGAGACGGAATCGTCGACCTGTTTCCAGAGCGGCTTTTCTCCAATAACCCCAGCCGAAGGAGCTTCTTGTACGATTTGTTATGACGCTTACAATAACGAGATCGGGAGAACCTGCAATCCTTTCTGTGCTGTTTATTCACAAACAGAAGCTTGTACTATATCTGGACTATCTGGTTCTTGCTGGGTAAAACAATTGACATCAGGGTCATGTTCTTCTCTCCCCGAACCACCCACCTGCGACCTCCGTAATCTGGTCTGCCCGGCCACTTGCGAAACAGGCAAAAACTTTTCCATCTCCTATGACTACAAAAAGCTCGACCCCGGCCTCCCCATGGTTGACAGACAGACCGACAGAGGCTATGCCGGAGGCCAGGACTGTTTGACCACCGCGATAGGAGACACGAACTGGCACAATGAGAGCCGGAGCATGCCTTGCGCCTCGGGAGGCTGGACCGGAAGCGTCAAGGTGAGCTGTATGGCCCGCAACTCCATGAGCGGCATCTGCACGGTCTTTGACACGGAACTCTTGTGCAATGTCCAGCCAGTCTCTCCTCCGCCCCTTCCCACAGCCATAGGCTATGTCAAGGTAATGGGCCCCATCGGCATCATCAAGCTCCGTCTCATCTCGTTCACTGACGCCCTGGCCGCTCTCAAGGGTATCATCAAAGTGGCCCGGTTCACGGGCGATACCAACACGGCCGCTGATCTTGTGGAAACCACTGACCCCAACGCTTCTCCGGTGAGGGTGATGACTCCCTATGGCGTCAAGTCATGGAGAAAGGCGCAGTAGGGAGGGAGCTGGCCGGTATTTTTTAAAAACGAATCTTTATGAACTACATCTCTCTTTTGGGACTTCTGGCGGGCGCTTTGACCACTTTTTCATCTCTGCCCCAGGTGGCAAAAGCCATCAAAACCAAAGAAACAAAGGATATTTCTCTGGGCACCTATGTTTTGGTCACCATTGGCATAGCGCTTTGGCTGGTTTACGGCCTGATCATAGTCGATTTGCCTTTGATCGCGGCCAATGTTTTGAGCCTGCTCCTGAACGCAACCATCCTAACCTTAAAGATAAAACACGGATAGTGTATGCGGTTGTTTTTTGCCATAAATTTGCCTCAAGCCCTGAAAACAGAGCTTGCCGATGTGCAGAACGAAATCAAAAACAGCTTTCCGATGGAAATTTCCGATGCTGTCGCCAAATGGGTGGCGCCGGAAAATTTGCATATAACATTGTTGTTTTTGGGCGAAGTAGGGGACAAAGAAATATCTTTTTTGACCAGGGCCGTTGGAGCGGCGCTGAAAGACGCTCCGCCGCTGGTTTTGCGGTTGACCAAAACAAGTTACGGCCCGGCCAAAAAAAATCCTCCGCAGCTTATTTGGCTTGAAACAGCGAAAAATGAAATCTTAGAAAAATTGATTCTTGATCTGGCTGAAGAAATTTTTAAGGCAAACATCCGTTGCGGCGATAGGGGAGCGGCTGAAAACTTTTTCGGCCACATAACCCTGGCACGCGTCAAAGAGTGGGTCTGGAAAAGAATAGACCCGGAGGAGCGCCCGGAAATCGAAAAAGAGCTTGATTTGAAGATCGACGTCCGTTCAATCGAGCTTATGGAAAGCCGGCTGAAAAGAAGCGGCCCGGAGTATGCTGTTTTACAAAGTTTTCCGCTGGCGGGACTTGATTAAAATAAAATCCCGCGGCTTGCTTGCGGGGCTCAATTTTTGTATAATAGTTGCTGTATGATACTGAAAAAGATTTTAAAAGCAGGACTTTTCTTAGTGGCGGCCGCGGCCGTTGGTTTTTTTAGTTATCAGGTTGGTATTCAGGTGGGTGATGAGAGAGCCGCGCTTTTGCAGCCCGCTTATATAACAGATTCCTCTTTAAACAAGCCCGAAGGCGTGGACATGGCTGTTTTTTGGGAAGCCTGGAACAGGGTTACGCAAAATTTTTTAGACAAGGATAAAATCGATGTTCAAAAGATGATTTACGGAGCGACAGCGGGCATGGTTGAAAGCCTGGGCGACCCTTATACCACGTTTTTTACCCCGTCGCAGACCGAGAGCTTTAACGAAGAGTTATCGGGCCAATACGAGGGTGTTGGCATGGTGGTAGGCAGCCGGGACGGCCAGATTACAGTGGTTTCGCCGTTCAAAGGCAGCCCGGCCGACAGAGCCGGCCTGAAGCCCGAAGACGAGATTTTGAAAATCGACGATACTTTTACCAAAGACCAAAGCGTTGAGGAGGCGGTGAAAATCATCAAAGGCCCGGCCAATACCGAGGTAAGGCTTTTGATTTTAAGAGGGGAGTGGAAAGAGCCCAAAGAGTTTGTTATTAAAAGGGAAAACATAAAGATTCCGACGCTGGAAGAAGAGATCACCCCCGACAATATCGCCATTATAAAAATTTATCAGTTCAACCGCATATTGCCTGTTGAATTCGGCCACGCATCTGACGACATATTGAACCATCCTGATGTCAAGAAAATCGTGGTTGATCTAAGAAACAATCCCGGCGGCTTTCTGGAAGTGGCGCAGGAAGTAACCGGCTGGTTTCTGCCAAAGGGCGAGGTGGTCACCTGGCAGGATATGGGTTCTGACAAAGAAAGAAAAGCCTACAAATCGGAAGGCCCGGCTGCTTTTAAAGATTATCAGATTGTCGTTTTAATCAACAACGGTTCTGCTTCGGCTTCGGAAATTATGGCCGGAGCCCTGCGGGACCAGCTTGGCGTAAAACTAATCGGCGAAAAATCATTCGGCAAGGGCTCGGTACAGGAACAGATAAATTTATTCGACAGTTCTTCGCTAAAAGTAACGATTGCCAAGTGGCTTACCCCTGACGGAAATTCCATTGACAAAGACGGCTTGAAGCCGGACATTGAAGTTGCCGCTGATTCGGACGGACAAGCCGCGTCCGGCTACGACGCTCAAACGCAGAAAGCTATTGAACTTTTAAAAGATTTACCGTAGAATACAATATTATGAAAGTTATTTTATTACAAAACATACGGGGCCTGGGTAAAAAATATGACAATAAAGAGGTGGCTGACGGCTACGCGGCCAATTACCTTATTCCCAACGGCCTGGTAAAGATCGCGGACAGGAAAATCCTGGAATGGGCCAAAAAGCAAAGGGAAACCGTCGCGGCTGAAAGCGCTCAAGAACTGGAAAAAATCGGCCAGATGGCGCGAAAAATGGAGGGTTTGGAAGTCGAAGTAACGGTGAAAGTAGGGGATAAAGGCCAGCTTTTCGAAAAAGTAAACCCTCAAAAAATCGTTTCTCGCCTGAAGGAAATGGGCTATGAGGTCGCCAAGGAGCAGGTGGAGCTTTCCCGGAAGATAGAAGAAGCAGGCGAGTTTGACGCGAAAATAGTATTTGAGCATAATTTGGAAGCGCCAATCAAAATAATAGTCGCTCCGGCTCAATAATTTTTAATCCCAAAATACAGCCGTAAAAAAGGCTGTATTTTGTTAATTTAATACTCTATGACCGCCAAATATATTTTTATTTCCGGAGGCGTGATTTCCAGCTTAGGCAAGGGAATCACCGCGGCCTCGATTGCCAAGCTTTTGCAGTCCAAGGGTTACGAAGTGACCAATGTCAAATGCGAGATGTACGTGAACATTGACGCTGGCACCATCAGGCCCACCGAGCACGGCGAGGTTTTTGTGACAGCCGATGGCATTGAAACCGACCAGGACATCGGCTCTTATGAACGTTTCCTGGGCAAAGACCTGAATTCGTCCAACTTTCTTACCACCGGGCAGATTTATCAGGCGGTAATCTCGCGTGAAAGAAATCTGGAATACGACGGCGAGGATGTGGAGGTGGTGCCCCACGTACCCGAAGAAATCATCAGGCGCGTAAAAGAGGCGGGCGAAAAAACAAAAGCGGAATTTGTCATCGTCGAGTTAGGGGGCACGGTGGGGGAATACCAGGGCGTACTTTTTCTGGAGGCCAACCGGATGATGAAGCTGAAAGACCCCAAGAACATCTGTCACATCCACGTTTCCTATCTGCCGATCCCTTCGACAGTGGGAGAAATGAAAACCAAACCGGTGCAATACTCGGTAAGAACGCTCAACGCGGCAGGCATCCAGCCCGACTTCGTGGTGGGGAGAGCGGCGCTTCCTCTGGACGAAAAAAGAAAAGAAAAAATTTCCCTTTTTTGCAGCGTGCCCAAAGACAATGTCATTTCCAATCCGGATATTTCATCCATTTACGGGGTGCCGCTTATTTTCGACGAACAAGAATTCGCCGAAAAGATACTCAAGCATTTTAACCTGAAACCGAGAACCCAGGATTTGCGGGAATGGAAAAAGCTGGTCAATACCATCAAAACCGTTAAAGAAGAAGTAAAAATAGGCATTGTGGGCAAGTATTTCCAGACAGGCGATTTTACCCTGGAGGATTCCTATATTTCCATTATCGAGGCGGTAAAGCACGCGGCCTGGGCGAATAATCTTAAGCCGGTCATCCAGTGGTTGGCCAGCGAAAAATACGAAAAAGACCCCAAGGATTTGAGCGAACTGAAAAATTACGACGGCGTCATCGTGCCCGGAGGATACGGCAGCAGGGGAGTGCCGGGAAAGATACTGGCCATTGAATACCTGCGTAAAAACAGAATTCCTTTTTTAGGGCTATGCTACGGCATGCAGCTGGCCACCATCGAGTTCGCCCGCAATGTCGCTGGCTTAAAAGACGCCAATACCACCGAAGTAAACCCCAAGACAGCCCATCCGGTCATCAGCCTGATGAGCGAGCAGGAGGAATTTCTGAAGAATAAAAACTACGGCGATACGCAGCGCTTAGGTAATCATCCCTGCAAAATATTGCCCCGAACACTGGCCGGGCGCGCCTATGGAAAAACCACCCAGGTTATGGAGCGCCACCGCCATCGCTATGAATTCAACAACGCGTTTCGCGATGTTTTGGAGAAAAAGGGCCTGATAATCAGCGGCATAAATCCGGAAAGAAATTTAGTGGAAATCATTGAGCTGGCCGCACCTGGGGCCGGGTCAAGCCAGGGCCATCCGTTCTTTTTGGGCACGCAGTTTCATCCCGAGTTCAAATCACGGCCGCTAAACCCTCATCCTTTGTTCAAAGAATTCGTCAGAGTATCGGCGAGCAATAAAAAACGATCCCTTTAAAGGGATCGTTTTTTATCAGACGAGATTTCTTCTATATCACGTGAACCACTTTGGCTGTTCTTTTTTTACCCGTGAAAGTAGTTTTGTTTTTTGTCTGAAATTTGACTACGCCGTCTTTCAAGGCGTAAAGGGTATAGTCGCTCCCGCAGCCGACGTTCTTGCCCGGAAGATATTTGCTGCCCCGCTGCCTGATGATTACCATGCCGGTTTTGGCTTTCTGGCCGTCGGCCAGCTTTAGCCCCAAATATTTGGGTTGCGAGTCGCGGCCCAAACCTGAAGCGCTTTTTGATTTTGTTTGTGCCATATAATTGTTTATAATCAGAAGATAGGCTTATGTTATCAGATATTGTCAAATTTTTCAAGCGTCGCAAGGACAGCCTTATCCTGGCGCTTTTTATTTTTTTACTTTGCCTCCTCTCTTTCGGTCTGGGAGTTATTTTTCAGGCAAACTCTCAAAAAAGGCCCTTGGAAATAATCGAGAGCGGCCAGCAGAGCTTTTCTCAAATATAACAAACCATATTTGACCGGTTGTCAAATATGATGTATACTTAACGTATTGGTTTTTTAACAATTGTTAAAAAAGTGATCCAAAAGGAGGTGATAACAGTGGATACTTTTCTAAAAATAATTGGGTGGATTATAATTATCGTTGTCGGCTGCGTAGTAGCAGCCGGTGTTGCCGGGTATATCCTGGCAAGAATCCTATTAGTCATTTCAAAATGGCTGATAGGGATTCTACTACCTTGGCTATTGGCAATAGCTAAGGTAGTAGAATATTCCTTTTTCGGCTTGTTGGCTATTCTGGCCGGAGCCATGATAGGCCGAATCCTCAAGTCCATAGTCCAATATATGGATGACAGGTATGGCCTGTCAAAGCCGACAAAGATCGTATTGATTTCGATTCCACTGGTAGTGGGAATAGTCTTCTTGGTACTGGTGGATGCCATTGTTTTAACGAAAACCGGATGGTTGGCAGCTACATGCTGCTTCGCGACCACAATTTCAACACATTCACTAGTTTGGAAATGGTGAAATTGGAAATGGTGAAAAAAGTGTTGAAAAAAACAAAAAATAAGGTGATCAAAACGCCTTATTTTTATTTATATTATGTCGCACTTATTTATCAAATCAACAGCCTTGCAAGTCCTATTTGATAAGATGTCAGATATGATGTATTATCTAAATGACTCTTATTACTCATTGTTTTTTAACAATTTTTGTTTTTCTTGCATAGGAGGATAAAAATGAAAGACCTTTTCAAGATAATCATAATTGGTTGCATATTAATGTATGCACTAATCGCGTGCGCCATTCTAGGTACATCTGAAATTTTTAAAAAGGTGATAGATCCAGCAGGGTTAGCGGTAGCAGACGCACTTGATTCGGCAGGTAAAGCGGTGGTCAAAGCGATCAAAGTATTTCTCGCGATTTCCCTTGCTTCACTACTTGGAATTATCTTTGCTGCCTTAATAAAAGGCAATAGCTATGATATTTTCATTCCATTAATTACGGGGATAATATCCCTTATATTAATGAATAGGGTACTAATACAATCGGTTAGTATCCTCATAGCCATATGTTGTTTTAGCGCCATAGTTTTCCTGCTATTAAGCAGAGTAAGTGCAATAGAAAAACGTTTAAAACAAGATTGGTGGTAACGATTAGACAAGGCAATAAAAAACTCGCCTGAAAGCGGTTGAATTGCCTTGTTTTTTGATTCGGCTATCTGACGCAAAAACAATTATTCCTTGAGTTCTTCGCCACTATGGAAACGGCGGTGGATGTCCCTAAGCTGTTTTGAAACAACATGGGTATATATCTGCGTTGTTGAAATGTTGCGGTGGCCGAGGAACTCCTGCACCGCCCTTAGATCCACTCCTTTGGCCAGCAGATCAGTGGCAAAGCTGTGGCGCAGGGTATGGGGAACTGTCGAGAGGGGAATGCCCGCCAGTTTGGAATACTTCTTGACCAGGGTTTCGATCGAGCGGGGAGTGAGCCGCCTGGGCGCGTCTTTTGGCCCTTTGTAATTGATAAAAAGGGCTTTTTCTTTGTCTTCACGCTTGTCCAGATACTTTTTGAGCCATTCCAAGGCTCTTTGCGAGAAATAAACGGTGCGGGGACGGTTGCCCTTGCCGACAATGCCTATTTCAAGGTCTTTTAGCAGGGGAGAGCCCAGTCTGATCTGATCCCTGTTCAAAGCAGTGAGTTCAGCCACCCGCATGCCGGTGGAAAAAAAGGTCTCCAAGATCGCCCTGTCTCTCAATCCGGTGATGGTTTCGACATTGGGCGCCGCGAGAAGCGACCTCACCTGATCCAGGGTGAGGAATTTGACCGAGATCTCTTTGGCGTGTTTGGCCAGCTTTATTTTTTCCGGAGGCAGGCAGAGAATGTCCCGATTGGCGAAAAAAGCCAATAGATTCCTCAAAGCTATCAAATAGTGGTTTTGGGTATTCTTTTTGAGCTGTTTGTCCTGGCGGCTCAAAGAGCGCGAGAGATAAACCCTGTATTGCCAGATGATCTGGTCGTTCAACTCATCGGGTTTTATTCCGGAAAGTTTGTTTTTCTCAAGCCAGTCGAAAAATTTTTTGAGCAGCCTGCCGTAAGTGGCCTGGGAAGTGCTGCTTAAGCCTTTTTCAACGTCAAGGTAATCCAAAAAATCGTTAAAATGGCGGGGGATAGGTTTTTCGCTTTTTTCCATGGAATTTGTTCGGGGGAGAGAAAAAAGAGAAGCGTCAAAAATTTTTTTTCAATCTTTATATACGCTACGTCTTATTCATTTATTTTTTTCTCAAAAATTTTTATTCAAATTATCAAAATAAGAGTCCATTCCCCTGTTTTTTGATTTTTTAGCAGGGAAGCGACCGGGCTTATTTGATGTCTTGTATACTTCGGTAAATTTGTATTCTGCGAAGTATGTGGATACTGGAATAAAGAGGAGAAAACGTTTCCATCATGCTCCCCTGCCGGTGATTGCTATTGGCGATGAAATACTTTTTTTGTTGTTTCTTTTATCTTTTCCCAGACATCGGATAATATACGCGCGAATCCGCCCTTGAACTCCCCCCGCTCTTCCTGCCATCCGTTTTTAAGCGCTTCTTTGCGCTGTGAAAACCACGCCTTGATTTGGGTAAGCAGCTCTCCCCCATCCAGACCTGTTATTTTTTGCGCCTTTTCTTTTACGACGCTTGCGATATTCTGAAAAATGCTATGGGCAGACTTTATCTGCAATGTTGATGAAGGTTCGATGGTTTCGCTGGAAGTTTGGGCCGCGACTGAATTAAAAAACGAACCCGCGGCAAGCAGAACAATAAAAATAACAATCAGAAACGGTTTTTTCATACACTATTAATGTTTTTATTATCGCCCCTCAATAGGCACGAAGCTGCGGTATAGATATTCCAATAAATAATTGGCAATCATACGGCCGGCCCTGGGCCGGGAAAAATTTTCCGAACCCTGGGTCATGGCTTGCAGGATATTGGGATGACCGAAAAGATAATGCAGCTTTTCCAGGAACAAATGCGGCTTCAGGTTGTCTTCTTCGAATATTTCCGCGGCACCATATTGTTCGAAAGCATAAGCGTTGCGGGCCTGATGATTCTGCGCCGCTCCGGGCAAGGGAATCAGGATAGCAGGCTTTTTGTTGGCGGCGATCTCGAATATTGCCCCTGCTCCGGCCCGGGAAATTACTAGGGACGAGGCCGCGAAAGCGTTTTTTAGCTGGGTTTCGTTCATAAAGCCGAAAGAATGGTATGATTTCCTCAACTGTTCGTCCGCTATCAAAACATGCGCTTCCTTGGTATTCTGCCGGTAATTGAGTTCGCCGGTTTGATGGATGATTTCGAATTCCTTGAGGATTTCAGGGAATGTTTCTAAAATAAGATTATTAACGCTCGCAGCTCCTTGTGAACCCCCTAAAACGAAAAGCACGGGTTTTTGGGTCTGAATTTCGAAAAATTTCAGGGCCTCTTCTCTGCTTCCTCCCGCAACCTCGCTTCTTATGGGATTGCCCACACAAACCGTTTTATTGACAGCCAGGTTGATTGTTTTTTCAAAAGACGTAAACACTTCTACGGCCCATTTGCTTTCCATTTTTACCGAAAGCCCGGCTATGGCATCGGATTCGTGCACGAAAATCGGCACCCTTAAAAGATGAGCCGCGAAAACAGTCGGGAACGAACCATAGCCGCCCTTGCTGAAAACAACGTCGGGCGCGGAAAAAAACAGCAGAAAAACCGCTTTGATGATACCGCAGGGTATTTTAAAAGAATCAACGAAGTTTTGTAGCGAAAAATAGCGCCTTAATTTTCCGCTGGGGATTGTCTTTATTTTTACTTTTTCAATTGACAGCAAAACGTCGCTTTGAGCGCTTTTAGGCCCGAAGTAATATAAATCCAAATCAGGGTCGGAATAATTTTTTCGCAGTTCGCGGATAATGGCCAATATAGGGAATATATGTCCGGCGGTTCCTCCGCCCGTAAAGACGATTTTCATGTTTTTTTGGAAAAATTAAGCAAAATGCCCGCGGCCATCATTTCGGCGATTAGGTGCGAGCCCCCATAGCTGAAAAAAGGCAACGGCACCCCGCCCATAGGCATCATCCCGAGCATGCCCGCGATGTTGAAAAACGTTTGAAAAGCAATCCAAACGCCGATGCCCAATAGGGTGAGCCCTTCGAAGTTATGGCCTTGTATTTTAGCTTTGTTTAAAATTCTCCACAATAATAGCACGAACAAAATAACCACGCTCGCGGTTCCGACAAAGCCCCAGCCTTTGCCTATTATAGCAAAAATCGAGTCAGTAATGGGAGTGGGTAAGAGTTCTATTTGCGGGCCGCCCAACCCAAAGCCGAAACCTTCGTTAACTCCGAAAAATTTTCCCGACCCGATTGATAAAAGCGACTGGCGTAGCTGGAAGCCCTTGCCCAGCGGGTCCGCCTCGGGATTCAAGAACACCAGCCAGCGATCCAGGGCATGGGGCTTAAGCAAGGCAGCCGCGGTGAGGCCCGTTACGCCTGCCCCTATCAAGCCCAGAGTGTGTTTCAGGGGCGTTGAGGCCGCGAAATACATTGCCAGACACACTGCAAGTAAAATGCATAAAGTGCTCAAGTCGGGCTGGACCGCCAAAATAGCGAATATCACCAAAGCCACTGCCAGAAACGGCAGAAATATCTCCTTGAATTTTTTCTTATCGGCGATTCCCTTGCTTTTATCAAGCCAGGCCGCCAGATAAACGATAAAAGCGATTTTTAAAAATTCCGAGGGCTGCATCAGAAAGCCGGCCAAAGAGATCCAGCGTCGGCCCCCGCCGATTTCCAAGCCCAGTCCGGGCACAAAAACAGCCAGAGTCAAAATCAGAACAGCTAAAAAAACCCAGGGAGCGGCTTTTTTGAAAATTTTTACAGGCAGCTTGTACAAAATAACGCCCGCAACGATTCCTATGGCCAGCTTGATAAGCTGGTTTTGCAAATAATGCCAGGGGTCGCCGAATCTGTGCTGGGAAAGCGGCAAGGAAATCAGACCCATGGCGAAAAGCCCCCAAAGGGTTAAAATGGCAATAATAGCCAACAGGAAATAGTCGGGCGGGAGCTTTTTTTTAAGGTATTTTTTTGCGGGCATAAAATTTTATCCATTTTTTAAACTGTTCTCCCCTGTCCTGGTAATCCTTAAACATATTGAAACTGGCGGAAGCCGGCGAAAGTAAACATACGCCGTTTTTTGCCGTTTTTTTATAGCAAATTTCAACCGCCTCCTTCATCGAATTTGTTTGAAATATTCGCGGACTCCTTAGCGGTTTCAGGGATGCTTCTATTTTTTGACCGGTCCCCTGCCCCAGAACAATCAAATTCAAAACCGATGATTTGGAAATTTCCCGGGCCAGGCTGGCGTATTCACTCCCCTTTTCCGATCCTCCTGCGACAAGAGAAATTGGTTTTCCGTTGAATGTTCTAATGTCCAAAATCGTCGTTTCGGGAATCGTCGCCATTGAATTATCGTAAAATTCTATTCCCTTATATTTGCCGGCAAACTCCAGGCGGTGCGGCAAGCCTTTAAAGACCTTGATCGTTTCCGTAATAGCTTTTTCAGAAACACCGAACAGTTCGGCAACCCTTACAGCAGCTCTTAAATTAAGAAAATTGAAATCGCCTTTGAGCGTATAATGTTTTTTTAAAGTTTTTTCAAAGCAAGAAAGGGGCGACGCTAAAGAAAAAACGATTTTTTGCGCTTTATCAGTTTGAGCGATTTTTTTAACCAAAGGATCGTCGGAGTTATAAACCAAAATGTCGTTTTTCGTCTGATGGAGGGCTATATTGGCTTTGGCAGCCTGGTATTCCTGAAAATTCCTGTAATAATCCTGATGGTCAAGAAAGATGTTCAGAAACACGGCGATTTGCGGTGATTTTTTCAGATTTTGCAGCTGGTGGTCTGAGAGTTCGTAAACGAAAATATGGCTTGGTTTGCTTTTGAGAAGATACTGAAAAACCGGCCTGCCGATATTACCTCCCAAATAAACTTCTAATCCGGCTTTTTTTAAAATCGAGTAAACCAGGCTTGAGGTAGTGCCCTTGCCCTTGGTGCCGGTTACCCCGACAATCAAACCCGGAAAATTATCAAAAAATATTTCGGTTTGCGAAGTTATGCGCGGAGCGCCAGCCCTTTTTGCTTTCAGCTTGCCGAGCTCCGCGGAAGAAATTCCGGGGGTTTTGATAATCAAATCATACTCCCCTGCTTGGGCCAAGTAATTTCGGCCGAAATGTTTTTTTAAATTTTTATCCTTTGTCAAAACTGCCCGTGTTCTTTCGTCAAAATCGTCCAAATCTTTTTTATCGGCGATTCCCAAAACTTTGTCTGGAAATAATTTCCGCAAAGCCGCATAGCTGTCAGTCCCCTCTTTGCCGAACCCTAAAATCAATATTTTTTCATTTTTCAGGTTTTTTTTAATTTTCAATTGTGGGCTTTCATTTTTCATTTTTATGTTTTGCTTATCCAAGCAGTCTTATGGCCACGCCGATTATGGCCAAAACCAAATTTATCAGCCAGAAGCGCATGGTGATTTTTTCTCTGCTCCAGCCTTTGGCTTCCAAGTGATGATGAATGGGCGTGCAAAGGAAAATTTTTTTATGAAGAAATCTTTTGGAAAAAAGCTGAATAATTATCGAGCCTACTTCCACCACCAGAAGCCCGGCGATTATCGGCAAAACCAGCAGCGAGTCGGTAAGAAAGGCAACCACCGCCAGGACAGCGGTAAGACCGATTGAGCCTGTTTCTGACATATAAAAGCGGGCCGGGGGTATGTTGAACCATAGAAAAGCCATTGTAGAGCCCGCTATTACAGCGCATAAGGCTGCCAGATCGTATTGAGTGTTGCCATAAGCGATGATGGAAAAAGCTCCGAACATAATGCTGAATATTCCCCCAGCCAGGCCGTCCAGACCGTCGATAACGCCTCCGGCCCAGCATGCCAAAACCGTTACCACGAACAGGGGTAAATACAGCAGCCCGATTTCAATGTCGCCGTTACCCGGGATGTGAATGGTGTGCCATCCCAGTTTGAAATAAAACCAAAATCCGCCAATCAGGCCGATGAGCAGAACAACCGCGAAACGTCGGGTGAAACGAATGCCCCCTCCGACATATTTACCCTTTTCAATGACTGTAAGAATATCGTCCCCCAGGCCCAAAAGCGAGCCCGCGATCAAGATGCCCAACGGCAGCCAGGTTTGGCTGCGTGAAAGAAAATCAAGTTTGCCGATCCAATACTGATTTGGAAATATTTTATGAAGCCCGGCAAAAAGAAAAATTACGAATGCAGTGGTTATCCATATTAAAAGCCCTCCCATTCGCGGAGTTGATACTTCTTTGTCTTTATGAAGCTGGTTAAAAACAGTGGCCGGACCTCCGTCAATCGCTTTAATTCTGGCTGACTTGCGCCAAAGCTTGTATTTATATAGGAAGTGCGTAAGGAGCGGGGTCCACGAAACAGCTAAAAAAGCTGACAAGGAGCAGAGAGTAAGAATTTTAATGATGTTTTCAGAGGCCATAATTTTCTATGATTCTTTTCATATCAGCGAATTTGTCGGGTGAATTCAAAACAACGGCCACCAGATATGTTTCAGGCGATTTTCCTTTGATAATCAGGAGCAGGCAGCCTCCGGCTCTGGCAGTGGTGCCGGTTTTACCGCCGATTATGCCGGGGATTCGGCCCAGAAGCTCGTTAGTGCTTTGAAGCTCGTGATGAAACTGTCCGTTATCCGAATAAACAGCCAGTTCTTTCTTGCCTGAAATTTCTACGATCTCCGGATGTTCGGAAACAATGTAACGCGCCAAATTGACCAGGTCGTTGGCGGTGGAATAATTGATTTGTTCGGCGGGACTGCCGGTATCTTCGGGATCCAGGCCGTTAGGATTGAAAAAATAGGTACTGTTCAGGCCCAGGTCATAGGCTTTAAGATTCATCAGGCTTACAAAACCATCCGGACCGCCCATAAGTTCGGTTAAAGCAAAAGCAGCATCATTGCTTGATTCGACAAGCATAATCTTCAAGAGTCCTTCCAGTCCAAAGCTTTCCCCGGGATTTAAAAGACCCGCCTGGTCCATTTGGTCAACCGCCCGCTTGGTAATGATAATATTTTGGTCCTGTTTGTAAAACTCGACCGCTATAACCGCGGTCATCAATTTGGTAAGGCTGGCAATAGGGCTTTTCTGACCGGCGTTCTTGGCCCAGATTACATTTTTCCCGCCCTGGGCGTTGATTTCCGTCAAAATAGCGCTCGTCGCGCGGACATCCGGGGTTGATGTCTGGTTCCAGCTTATAGGCATGACCTGGGAGATATTCGCTGAGAGCTGTTGGCCGGCGGCAAAGCTATCCCCGTCTGTGCCTTGCAGGTTATTAAGAGCCAATCCAAGCGCTCCCCCGCCTATGACGGCGGCTATGAAAATAGGAATGATTTTATTCATTGTCTTTTTGGTTGGAGGTTGAGAAACGCTGTCCGGCTGAAGAAACAGTATCTTTGATAAGTGTTCTTGTCATACTATATAAGATTTTATTTTTTCAACGATTTCCTGGGGCGTGTAGTCGGTTTTTATCAGATAATCCAGCGCTCCCAGTCCGGCGGCTTTTTCTCTGGCGGACTTGTCATCATAATTGGAAAAAGCCACTACTCTGGTTTTGGCTATTTTAGGGTTTCGCCTTAATTGCTCCAGCATTTGTAGGCCGTCGATATTGGGCAAAAGGATATCCAGCATAACCAGGTCCGGATTTTCCTGCTCTGCCATAAGCAGGCCCTCCTCCGCGCTTTCCGCTGACACCACGCTTATTCCTTCCTCAGCAAAAACCTGCGCATACATTTCTCTTAATACCGGTTCATCTTCGACAATTAGGAGTTTTGGCATAGTGTGAAGGACGCGGATTTATTAATTATTGGCTATGATTTTTAACTAAAATTTTTATGAACTTCCTCTTACCGACCTGAATTATCATATTATCCTCGATTTTTATCGTTTCCTGCCAGTCGGCTTTCGTATGGCCGTTTATTTCAACCGCGCTCCCCAGAACCATTCTTTTTGCCTCTGCCTTGGACGGCGTAAGCCCGCTCTCAAACAACAGATCCAATATATTATATTCCCCTTTTGAGGCCTGCCATCCGGGAATGTCCGAGGGCAGTTCCTTTTTTTGAAAAACATTTTTAAATTCCTCCTTCGCTCTCGCGGCCGCCTCCTTGCCGTGATACTGCTTCACTATTTCAAAAGCCAGATTCATTTTGACATCCCGCGGATTATCCCCGGACTCCAGCGCTTTTTTATATTCTTCGATCTCGCTTTGGCTTATTCTGGTCGTAAGAATGAAATACCTTATAATAAGCTCATCTTTTAAAGACATCACTTTGCCGAACATATCGTCCGGTTCGTCGAAAAGATTGATGGTATTGCCCCAGCTTGAGCTCATTTTACGCCCGTCCAGGCCCTCGATAAGGGGATTTGTCATGATGTCCTGGGGCTCTTGGCCGTAATGCCTTTGCATTTCCCTGCCCGCCAAAAGGTTGAATCTCTGATCAGTCCCGCCTACCTCAACGTCAGCTTTAACAGCCACCGAATCATACCCCTGCATCAACGGATAAAGCACCTCTCTTAACGATATTCTTTTGCCCTCGTCCAGCCTTTTTCTGATGTTTTCCCTGGAGATGAACTCGTTCAAAGAAAAAATATTCGCCTGCCGGCCGATCTCGTGATAATCAAGCTTGCCCAGCCACTTGCTGTTGTAGCAAACTTCGCATTTTTTGATGTCAACCACTTTTTCGGCCTGCTTTATGTAATTCTTGAGATTATTCTTCACCGTCTCTTCGGTGAGCATGGGCCGCTCGCTTTCCTTGTCCGAGGTGTCCCCTATTATGCCCGTGAAGTCGCCGATTATCAAAACGATTTGATGGCCAAGTTCCTGAAAATCGCGCAATTTGAACAAAGGTATTGAACGGCCGATGTGGATATTCGGGCTTGTCGGGTCGATTCCCAGCTTGATTCGCAATTTCTTGCCCGAACGCAAAGCCGCCTCCAGGTGGCCTCTGTCGATCACCTCCTCCACTCCCCTGCTCAACAATTCTTCGATTTTTCGCGCGCCCGTATTTATTGGCATTTTTCCATAATACCCAAAAACCGACCCCAACGCAACTGTGAAAAACAAAATATTTATTTTCTATCCAGGAAAGACTTATACGCCAAATTTCCGATAAAACTGTCCTGAACGCCTACGCCGACCAAACTGACTATGATGAATTCGTTGTCATTTATTCTTCCTTGCTTTGCCCCGCAAAAAACTTCTCCTATTTCCCCCGCTATGTTCTTTTCAAATATTTTGCCCTGCTTCAAGCTCTTGGCTATTCCTCCTAAAACGAGATTGCTTTCAATGCTATCAACAAAAATTTTATCAGCCTTGGCATAAGACTGCGGAGATATCTCACATTTGTCCGGCATATCGGCTCCGATAGCGATAATAGTAAGACCCGGCCTTCTCCCGTTCAAAATCAAAAACGGCTCTTTGGCCGGAGTAGCTGTTAGAATCGTGTCGCTTTCTTCTGTTAATTCGTCAATGTTTGGACAAGAGCTAAAAATAACTTCGGGAAATTGTTTTTGCATTTCATTGATAAAAGCCAAAATTTTTTCTTGACGAATGTCCCAGGCGCAAACTTTTTTATAGCCTTTGTTTTGCTCTAAAATCATCTTAATTAGAAATTTCGCTTGAACGCCTAAGCCAGCCACTCCAATGTTGCTGACAAGTTTTTTTCTGAAATATCTGTCAACCAAGACCCCGGCGCAGGCAGTCCTCAAGGCAGTGAGCCACCCTTCCTCGTTTAAAACAGCCAAAAGCTTTCCAGTGGCGCTGTCAAAAATATTCATAACGGCTGTCAGTGTCGGCAGGCCCACATTTTCATTACTTTTAAAAACAGAGACAATCTTTACGGTGTAAGTTGGCAAGCCTTCAACCAAAGCGGTCTTTATGCATATTTCGCCGTTATTTTTTGGCAAATCGAAAACAAGTGGCAACGGCAAGATAACCTTACCCGTCGAAAACGCCACAAACGATTTCTCGATTTCAGCCATGGCTGTCGACGGATCAATGATTTCCCGCAGTTGTTTTTTATTGATTTTTAACATAGGCGTTCTTTGAACGTCAGCAAATCCTTTTTTGACGATGGAACGCGTATCCTCGCATAATCTTTAAAACAAGGATTGCCAAGAAACTGATAACTTTTCCCACTGTCGACCCTTATGTTCTTCGAACGGAAATATTCGCAGATATCTTGCTTCTTTTTTGTTCTGAAAAAGATTATCGGCACATACGGATCAGTAGGCACTGTCTCAAAACCGAACTTCGCCAAAATATTTATTGTTTCTTTTTTGAATTCAAAACAATCTTTTTTGAGTTTGCCGAAATAATCTTTGTCTCGCAGAATTTCCGTGGCCATTATGGCCCCGCAATTGGTGATTTCGTTCCAGTTGCATACGTTTTGATATGCCCTCATTATTTTTTGTCCGGTTATCATATAGCCCACCCGTATGTTTGAAAGGCCAAAAATTTTACTAAAGCTCCTGACAACAATCAGGTTATCGAATTTATTGACCAATCCAGCCATAGTTTTTTCTGACGCCAAAAGATCAGCATAGACCTCATCGATAATCACAAAAATCTTTCTGCCACTTGCTTTTTTGATTATTCGTATCAAATCTTCATTCTCACACACCTGCCCCGTCGGATTATTGGGATTGTTGATATAAATAACCTTTAAATTTTTTTCTTCCGCAATGGCCTTTAATATCTGCTCAACGGGAAAAACAAAATTTTTTGACCAAAGTCCTTGATAGCTTCCGCCAGCCAGAATGTACTCCATGGGAAAAAAGCGAAATTGAGGAAACTCTCCCGCAATTAAGCCTTTGGGCAAAAGCTTCCAAGCCAGCCTTTCCAGAACACTATAACTGCCAAAACCAAAAACAATATTGTTATTTTTTACAATCCTGCTTACTCGCAAAAACTTTCTGATTTCGACTTTTAGCTTCTCTTCCAAACCCCTATCTGCTGAACCCGCCAGCTCTCGTAACTTGAATTTCCCGAGACGGTTTAAGAAACCGTCAGTTTTTCGATTGAGCCGTCCGGAAACGCCGGCGCTCAAATCCAAAACCGGCTGATTATCGTCAGACGGGATGAAAACATTCATTTTTAAGCTGATTTTTCGCAACATATTTGAACACTTATTATTAGGGATAGGAGGTTTCATACAATGGCTTGCAACAGCAAATTAAGAATCCTCCTATCCCATCTCCTTTTTCAGGGTTAACTGCTTTATCCGTAAAGCAGAAAATTTTCTGCTTCCGGATCGTTAAATCCGGAGCCGATCTCGCGACCCCAGCCGACACCGCCCCAACACCCATAGAGGAAGCGCCTGGCCTGCCGCAATCTGGCAATTACGGCGAGGTCCCACTCAATGTCCCAGCCAGCGGAACCGGTCCGGTAGACACGACCCATGACTGGTAACCACCGGTCTACGCAACCGGTAACGACCAATTCATCGTTGAGCTGAATGATGGCAAACAGCCGCCAGCCGGCGCGGCACCGACCGATCTGCTGTCCCCGGTATTCCGGAGGAAGCAGAGATTCTATCTGCTGGATCCCCGCATCTCCAAAATCTTCGGAAACAGACAAACTGGTCTGACTGTTTCCTAACTCCTGATGAAGCCGGGGCAGCCAGCCGTAGAATTGCTCTATTTTGGCGATAGAGAGTTCGTATTGCCGGTGCTCCGGCTTGCCAGTGAAATTCGCGAATGCGTTGAAGCGGAGGGCTTTGACGCTATTTCGGTCTGCCCAGCGGACCATCTTTTCCAAATGAGCGAAAGTATGGTCCTGGCGAATCGTGAAAGTAATGCCGAGCGCGAACGGGCGCCCTGGATTGCTTTCATTCCAGCAGTTTATCCGGTCAACCGCTGCCTGGACAGCGCTTGCCCGGCTGACTCCCCTAAAAGGCACCAGGGTGCCTGCTGCCCCATGGCCGTTCATGATAATGGCTCTGTAGCCGGCGCCATAAGCCATTTCCAACGTCTGTTTCCATGTGGGAGCAGACATTTTTGCTCCGCTGGTCCAGGCCATGTGTCCCAAACCGGAAATACGATAAGCAGACCCGTCAACCCCGCTGGATAATACGTCTTGAGCCAGAGAATCGGCCGGGGTTAAGCCGATTCGATAGCCCTTGCCGGCTAAATCCTTAGTGATCTCGCAGGCCAAACTCATAGGAATCTCATATACCCGAACCCTCTGAAAAAAACAATGTTCGCACTTATGCCGACAAGTGTCTCGACCCCGACGGTTAGACTGATAGAAATAGATATCCATCTCGGTGGGTGAGATCGATTCAAAAGATTTGTCCCAATCAGCCGGCCCGTGCCAATCAACTCTTATCATTTTAACTCTCCTTTTCAAAGAACTATTTTTGCCGTTTTAACGGACGATAAAAATCCTTCTCGATCGGTCAGCGGGCCGGCAAAACAAAACCCCCTTCCCGATCGGAAGGGGGTTATTTTGAAATTTCATCGCACTTCAACTCAACCCTCTCCCTTTCGGGGCAGGGTTGTGATGGTTCAAGCGGTTAATCATCAGTTTGTAGCCGCCCATTCCCCTGTTGAGCCATTTGGATATTCTGGCCACGGTGGTGGAGCTTAGGCCGGTTTTCTTTTCAATGGCCGAATAAGGAATTTTTTGAGAAAGCATTTGCGCCGCCTGCCATCTTTTGCCGAATTCCAAGATCTCCTGCTCGGTGAGCAGGTCGCGTAAGAATTTTTTGGCTTCCTGGGTGCTTTTCAGCTTCAGGATAGCTTCCATCAATTCTTGGGTTGTTTCTGTTTCCCATTTTGCCATATCTTTGCTTTATCGTATTAAAGCACTTTATTAAAGCAAAGTATAGCCGGCAATGAAAAAAAAAGTCAAGGGGCCAAGCAAAACAAAATGTTTCAGAGGCGTATGGGCAGGCCGTTTTGAGAAAGAAATCGCTTAAGGTCTTTTAGGTCTATCTCCTGATAGTGAAAAATAGTCGCGCCCAGGGCGGCATCCACTTTGGCCTTTTGAAAAACGTCAAGAAAATCGCGCATACTACCCGCTCCGCTTGAAGCGATTACCGGAATATTGACCAGGCCGCATATCTTTGCCAGCAGTTCAATGTCAAAACCTTTCTTGGTGCCATCTCTGTCCAAACTGTTTACCAGCAACTCCCCCGCTCCCAGCTGTTCCATCTTTTTGGCAAAGGCAATCGCGTCAACCTCGGTTGATTCGGTGCCCCCTTTGATATAGACATTCCAGCCGCTTGCCGATCTTTTGGCGTCAATTGAGATAACAATGCACTGGGCGCCAAAATGCTCGGAGGCCCGCTTTACCAGCCCTGGATCGCGTACTGCTGCGGAGCAAATCGAAACCTTGTCCGCTCCCGCGAGAAGCAGATTCCTTACGTCTTCGATGCTACTGATGCCTCCTCCGACGGTAAAGGGTATGTTTATTTCCCGGGCTATGCGTCCCACCAGGTCGCGCAATGCCTTGCGCTCTTCCAGGGTGGCTGTAATGTCAAGGAAAACAAGCTCGTCAGCGCCCAAATCGCAGTATTTCTTTCCCAGTTCAACCGGATCGCCCGCGTCCCGCAGATCGCGAAAATGCGTTCCCTTGACGACCCGCCCGTTCTTTACGTCAAGACAGGGAATGATTCTCTTTGCCAGGCAGTTTTTCGGCTGTGTTATCGGCCGCATAGTTTGCAAAAGTTGCTTAAAAGCGTTTCTCCGATCTTGCCGGATTTCTCGGGATGGAATTGAGTGGCGAAAAAATTGTCTTTCTGAACCATGGAAGCGAAGTCGAATCCGTAAGGGGTTTTGCCGACAAGACAATCGTTGTTGAGGGGCGAGAAGTAATAGGAATGCACGAAATAAAAATAGGGACTGTTCGCTCTGATGCCTTCGATAAGAGGCGAATTCCCGACAAACTCGACCTTGTTCCAGCCCAGATGCGGGGTTTTAAGAACAGAAGGGAGTTTTTGGCATTTGCCTTTGATTATCGATAAACACTCGGTGTCATCCTCTTGCGAAAAATCGGCAAGCAGCTGCATGCCAAGACAAATGCCCAAGAACGGCCTTGTTATGTTTTTTATGGCTGTGTCAATGCCCGATCTTTTCAGCTCTTTCATGGCCGTTCCGGCTCTTCCCTGGCCGGGAAAAATCACTCCTTGAGCCGAAAGAATCGTTTCATGATCAGAGGTAATCAGACATTCAACCCCCAAGCGGTTGAAAGCGTTCTTCACCGAAGCGACATTGCCCGCCTTGTAATCGATTATTGCTATCATAAAAACATCATAACTCAAATCTTAACCAGAATCCATAAAAAATAGGCAGAGTGGTCTGCCTATTTTCTTATCAATACGTCCTCGTCTTCCTGAACGAAAACGTATTGTTCGCCGTACACTAATACGGCGTTTCTCTCCTCTCTATTTACTTCAAAAGAAGAGATTTTCAAAAGTTTCTGTCCGTCTCTTTCAAAGAAAGAATGGACAGAAAGTTGAGAAAATTTTACTGTTCTCCTTGCTATCATCTACGTACACCCCCTTTTTTTGTTAAAAAACTTCCCTTCCCGACGATAAAATAAATAAAAAATCCCTTGTGGGAAAGGATAGGGTGTGTTATGCATCTTTATCTTTACGCATCACAACCAATCTCTTCCCGCAAGGAGAGCCGGTTGTTGTTGCGAACGATTCATTTTGACGCCCGATGTTTTCATATTGTCTTAAATATACTGCCCTGGCCGTGTTTTGTCAAACATTTCCCCGAAGCCTTTCTGCCTTTATTATCCTTTCAACAGCTAAAATCTGGCTGGCAGTACGCAAGTCGTAGTTTTTCTCCCCGGCCAGGCGCCAAACCCTGTCAAAAGCTTCGTTCATTTTTTCCTCCAGCTTTCTGAAAGCTTTGTCTTCGGTCCAGTAATCATTGGAAGAGTTTTGCAGCCATTCAAAATAGCTCACCACTACCCCTCCGGCATTGGCCAGTATGTCGGGCACCACTTTGATTCCTTTCTCAAAGAGGATTTCTTCGGCTTCAGGCGTTATGGGCGCATTGGCCATTTCAAGGACAATTTTGGCTTTTATCTTGGCGGCGTTTTCCTTGGTTATCTGGTGGGAAACCGCAGCAGGTATCAAAATATCGCAGTCTAGCTCCAGTAACTCGTGATTGGGAATCGGCCGGCATTGTTCGGGCGCCGTAGCGGGCAAATCTCCGTCCTTTTGGCCAGTTGAGAGGTCTTTGATGTTAAGGCTGTTTTGGCTGCAAATTCCTCCCTGGGCATTGCTCACAGCCACTATCTTATACCCCCAATCATTAAGGATTTTCGCCATATTGCCCCCGACGTTGCCAAAGCCTTGTATGGCGACTTTTGTTTGCTCTGGGTTCATCTTTTCCAGCTCGGCCATGCGCTTGAGCAAAAAAGCGCCTCCCAGAGCCGTGGCTATGTTTCTGCCCAAAGACCCGCCCAGCTCCACGGGTTTGCCCGTGATGACCCCGGGAATAAACTTTCCCTTGATTCGCGAGTATTCATCAACCATCCAGGCCATTATCTGTTCGTTGGTATTTACGTCCGGGGCCGGGATGTCGATATCCGGGCCGATAAAGCTATGGATTGCCCGTATAAACCCGCGGCTAAGCCGCTCCAGCTCTCCTTGTGAAAGTTTTGACGGATCGCAGCACACGCCTCCCTTCGCTCCGCCGAACGGCAGGCCCAGCAGACTACACTTCAAGGCCATCAAAAAAGCCAGCATTTTCACTTCCTCCAAGTGCACTTCATGGTGGAATCTGATGCCTCCTTTGGTCGGTCCCAAAGCGTCGCTGTATTGCACGCGGTAGCCGTCGAAATAATTTATTTCACCCGAATCCATTTTCACGGGAATCGCAAAAGTAAAAACCTTTTTCGGCTTTTTGAGCAGGGTCATTTCTCCTTCGGAAAGCGGAATTTTGTCTTTTAATTTGTCCAGCCACGACCGGCAATTCAGACAAATGTTTTTATCTTCGCATTGGGAGTTCATAAGTTCGTTAATATTTAATAATTTACGGGAATATCGGCGCCCTGTAAAGAGCGGGCCGCCAGAGCCGCGTCGCGTGGCTCGTTAAAGCAGAAAAGTCCTTTTTTAACAAGAGCATCACTCCCCTTTTTTGTTGTTTTTCCGCCCAAAAACAACGGTAAAACCGGCTTTTCGGGAAATCGCTTCCGCGCCTCGATGATGATTTCGGCGTTTTGAAACGGGTCGGTCATTGCCTGCAATGTCTGACAGAAAATAACTCCGGAAATTTCTTTTTGTCCCAGCAGGCTCCATAAAGCAGCTTCGTACCCCTGACTTGAAGCATCCCCGATAATGTCCAAAGGATTATTTCTCGAGAAAGCCGCGTTTACTTTTTCGCTTTTTGCGATTTCATCGAAAACCGCCTGCGGTATTTCGGCCAGTCCCACGCCCAGCTTCGAGCACCAGTCGGCCGTCAAGACGCCGACAGCTCCTCCGTTGGTTAAAACAGCCCATGGCCCGGCCGCTTTCGGATAAACCGACAGAGTCCTGGCAATTAGAAACAAATCCTCGATGGTTTCAGCTTCGACAATGCCCGCTTGCGCGAAAGCCGCTGAATAGATTTTTTCATCGCCCGCCAGCGAAGCGGTATGGCTTTGAACCGCTTTTTTGCCTTCCCGGGTTTTGCCGCCTTTTAAAATAACTATCGGTTTCCGCCCGGTAATTCCCGAAGCGATTTTCATAAATTCCCGGCCGTTTTTTATTTCTTCCAGGTAAACAACGATTACTTCGGTATTTTTATCTTCATCGGCGATTTTCAGAAAATCGTTTAGCGAAAGGCCCGCTTCGTTGCCATAAGACACCATCAAAGAAAATCCGAAGTTTTCCGAAAGCGATTTGTCGATTATCGAATCAACCAGGGCGCCCGACTGCGACAAAAAAGCGATATTTCCCTTTTGGGGCGTTTCGGGAGCGAACGAGGCGTTAAGCCCCTTTGATGGGTTTATGACCCCGAGGCAATTCGGCCCGACCAGCGGAATGTTGTTTCGCGCGAACATTTCGCTGATTGCTTGCTGCGCTTTCTCGCCTTCGACGCCTGTTTCGGCGAACCCCGAAGAAATTATGACCGCCGCACCCACGCCCGCCAAGCAGCACTCCTGCCCCACGCCCTCCACGAAGCGCGATGGCACCGCGATAATCGCCAGGTCGATTTTTTCTTTTATGTCACCGATTGAAACGAACGTTTTCCGGTTTAGAACTTTCGCGCTGTTAGGATTGACGAAAAATATCTTTCTTCGCTTTCCCGCTCCTGCCAATAAATTTTTCGCAATACCCAAACCGACCGAACCTTGCCGGCCGGTAGCGCCTATCAAAACAATTGATTTTGGATTAAATAATTTTTGCATCTGCCACCAAAATATCGCTGCCATTAGCGAACACCGGATTGAAGTCAATCTCCACGACATCCGCGTTTCCGATTGCGAGACTGGAAATATTCGCTAATATTTCCGCCAGTTTCTCGATATCAACGGCCGCCTGCCCTCTATATCCGCGCAAAATTTCATAACCTTTGACGCTTTTTATCATTTTTAGCGCCTGCTCTTTACCAACCGGGCAAATACCGAAGACAACATCGCGCAGGATTTCAACGAATATTCCGCCCAGGCCGAAGCTTAACACCGGGCCGAAACTCTTGTCGCGCTTCATACCGATAAAAAGCTCTACACCTGAAACCTGTTTTTGTGAAAGGAGCTTAGCTCCTTTCACGTGAAAGGAGCTAAGCTCCTTTCGGGCAACGGTCAAATCATTTTCATTTCGGATATCCAGCCTTACCAGGCCTTTATCGATTTTATGCAGAATGTCGTTTGAAATCAGTTTCAAAACCACCGGAAAACCAACCCGGCGGGCGAATTCAATCCCCTGCTCCGCGCTTTCAATGACCAAGCTCTCTGCCATGGGTATATGGTATTTTTCCAGCAGTTCTTTTGTTTTTTCAAAACCCAAAAGCATATTTGCTTATTATAACTCTTTATCCTTTCGACTGAAATAAAAAACCTGTGGACAATTCCACAGGCCCCTGCCAATATCCGGCCCGGGTGGTATTTACTTCGCTATGTATTCGGCCATTTCGCTCAACCGGCAAGCATACCCGAATTCGTTATCGTACCAGATTAAAACTTTAATCAGCTTGCCGAACGTTTGCGTGAGAGCCGCATCAACAATGCCCGAATACGGGCTGCCTTTCAGGTCATTGGAAATCATTTTTTTGTTTTCGAATTTCAGGATGTCTTTGAGTTCGTCGGCCTGGGCCGCTTCGCGCAAAATTTCGTTCACCTGCCCGGCAGTCGCTTTCTTTTTTGACTGAAAAACGAATTCGACAATGGACACGGTTTCGGTCGGCACGCGCAAAGAAAGGCCGTTCAGCCTGTCTTTCAGGCGCGGCAGGCATTTTTCCACTGTTTTGGTGGCGCCGGTTGTTGAGGGAATTATGCTCAATTTGGCGGCCGGGTCGGTCCGCCAGTTGGGGAAAACTTTATTCTGCGAATTGGTGTAGCTGTGGACAGTATTTACAAAGCCCGCTTTAACGCCGAATTTTTCATCCAATATTTTCGCCACCGGAGCCACAGCGTTAGTGGTGCAAGAGCCCATCGAGATTATGTCGTCTTTGGCGGGATCGTATTCTTCCGCGTTGACTCCGAGCAGATAAACGGGAATTTCCTCGGAATCGGACGGAGCGGAGATTATTACTTTTTTCGCGCCCGCTGAAACATGCTTTTTAGCCCCTTCGATTTCGGTAAAAAATCCCGAACATTCCAAAACGATATCAATGCCCATATCCTTCCAGGGTAAGTTTGCGGGGTCTTTTTCGCTGAAAAACTTTACCCCGATTCCCGGGTCTTTGCTGGCAGGATCATTGATCGCCGCTAACCGCAAAGAAGGATGTTTTTCCAACATCCTTCTTGCCGTGAGCATACCGATACGACCGAAACCATTAATGGCAACTTTCGCCATATGCATTAAGAAATAAAATTTATTTTAGCTTTTAATATCCAAAAGCCGGGATATTCTTTCTTTATCGAAACCTACCACGATTTGGCCGTCTATGTCCACCACCGGCACTCCCATCTGGCCGGACTTATCAATCATCTCCTGCTGTAATTTCGCGTCAAAAGAAACATCAATGTCCTCAAAGGCGATATTATTGGCTTTTAAGTACTCTTTCAACGTAACGCAGTAAGGGCAGGTTTGCGTGCTATAAACCTTAATAACCATAAAATTAGAATTAGTGATAAATTAACCGATTACTGTTTAATCTGGCCGACTAAATCAGCCACTTCCGAGCAGACCCCCCCGGGCTGGTTATTCGTTATCGCGCAAAGCAAAGCGGTGATGTTCTTGGCATCCTGTTCTTCGCCATCCCTTTCGCCCGAACCCTCTCTGTAATATTTGCATCCCAAAACCAAAGTCGGAATGCCTCCCTGGCTGTATTTGTTGAAGATATCCATATCCGCGCCATTATCCATATTGTCATGAAAAGCAACGACGCCTTCGAACCGCTTCATAACTTCCAGCACGACCGGATGCTGCCATTTGCAATGCGGGCAGCCTTCGGAGCCGAAAAAGTAAACCACTGGCTTGCCGTCTTCCATGCAGACATCTTCGGTTGTTACGTTAAAATTGCCGATAGTGGTAGCTTGCGCGGATGTTCCGTTTTGCCCGTTATCGGTCGTGGTAGCGGTTTTCTGAGCCTGGACTTCCTTTATATTGATCGGCCCCTGCGGAAAAAGCAGATTGCCGTCTTTGGAAACATAAACGGGAAATTCCTGGCCCTGCACCTTGATATTGAACTTATAAAGGCCGGCTTCTTCGGTGGCTTCTCCGCTCAGTTCGGCCGCAGGCGAAGACGCATCTATCATATTCTGGTTGATAAAGGCCATTGCAGCCTCTACCGCCTCTTTTTGCGATAAACCGCCTGGCGTGGCCAGGCCGTGTCCGAATTGCATATAACCCAAGACAACAACCGCGACCAGAAGAATCGCGATAATCAAATTTTGTGGTTTTTCCAAGCTAAAATTAGGCATAGCTGATATTTTTTGAATAACTATTGCCGGATAATTCGTAATTATACGGTAATAGTCAATACAATGTTAATTTTGGCTGTATTCTAACAAATGATTTTTTTCTTGGCAATACCCCCTTATATTTTCGTTTCTTCCGCCACCGCCTTAATGGCTTCTTCGGCTTGGCCGGGTTCGGCTAAATAATAATGTTTTACCGGTTCAAGGGCTTCGTTCAGTTCGTAAACCAGGGGAATGCCCGTGGGAATGTTTAATTTCTCCACCTCGCTACCGGAGAGCCGGTCGAGTATTTTTACCAAAGCTCTCAAGCTGTTGCCGTGGGCTGAGATCAGGATGCTTTTCCCTTCTCGTATGGCGGGAATTATTTTTTCCTGCCAGCAAAGCTCCACCCGCTCCACGACATCCGCCAATGATTCGCCTTCGGGCGGCCGATCCTCGTAGCCCCTCCGCCATTTACGCACCTGCTCTTCTCCAAATTTCCTGACCGCCTCTTTCTTGTTAACGCCTTGCAAAGAACCGTAATGCCTTTCATTGAGACGCTCATCTTCTATTATTACTACATCCGACAAGTTCATTTCTTTCAAAACGATTTCCAGGGTATGAACTGCTCTTTTCAATATTGAGGCAAAAGCAGTGTCGAATAAGAATCCTTCTTTTTTCAGAATAACAGCCGCTTCTTTGGCTTGTCGCACTCCCCTGTCCGATAGCTCTACGTCAACCCAGCCCGCGAACATATTGTCGCGGTTCCAGACGCTTTCGCCATGTCTTAACAGAACGATTTTACGCATAAAAAATTTCAAACAAAGTAAAAGAAATATTCCCCGGAGGGGTATATTTCCGAGTGAGTGTTAAAAACACAATCCGGGGTATGTGAAGCTCATTTTGTCGCCAGGTTCCGGTGGGTCATTATTCCTTCAGCGTAAAGCTGTTGGACCTGGGCCTGGGTAAAAGCCTCCCTGAAAATACGAAAATCATCGATCAAACCATGAAAGTAATAAGAGCCATAGCAACCAATACGGCGTAGAGCCGACGAGGCCGGAGTCGGCCCTATATTACTTATAGTAACTGTTCTTTCATTTTTGGTATTGTCCAGATAAATGGTCAATTTGCCCGCTGTCCCGTCAAAAATGCCGCAAATGAAATGCCACGTGTCAGCCGTGAATCCGGATATGGAAATACTGCTGGCCGAAGTGCCGTCTCCGGCGTAAAAGTGTACTGTTTCGTCCGGATTTTCATAACCCAAAAGCCAGTTGCGCGCGACCGACGAATAATCGCAGCCTATGCTTTGATAACCGGTGTAAGAATTTTTTTTGGCCCAGGCGCAAACCGTCATTTGAGTAGCGCCGAGAACCGGATCGGGAATGCTCACATAATCATTCACCCCGTCAAAGGAGAGGGCCTTGTCCACCACGCCGTCAACCACCGTGGCTCCCGAGATCGTGCCGTTGTTGTCGTTGCCCGAATCATCATAGACGGTTGTTCCGGAGATGTTGTCAAAGGTCCAGATGCCAACGGCACTTGATCCCAGGGAGTGGCTCACGCTTCCGGCCCAGGAGAGAGTCTTGGCCAGCCTGGCTTTCTGGGTGGCGGTGGGAAAGGACACGATTACAATGGAGGCTAAGATGCCGATGATGGCTATTACGACAAGGAGTTCGATGAGGGTGAAGGCTTGATGTTTGGGAGTGTTTATGGATTTTGATTGGTTTGACATTTGGCTTTGAATATTAAACAAGAAGAGCTGGGAGGGCTTTACATTTCTTCCAAAACATCAATGCCCAGCAGCCCGAGTGATTGTTTAATAATTATAGCTACCCCGGAGACGAGAGTCAAACGAGCCGTTACTGTCTCTTGATTTTGGGCGCTAAGCACCGAATGCTTTTGATAAAACTGATTAAAGGCTTTGGCTAAGTCGTAAACATAAACCGCTATTTTTGAAGGATTAAGAGCTTCCGCTCCGGCCTTGATCACTTGAGGAAAGGCCATAAGTTTCTGCGCCAGCAAAAGTTCCTGCTCATTGCCCAGCAGAGAATAGTCGATTTTATTCCTGGCCCCAGCCGCCTCTGACCTCAATATGCTTCTGGCTCTGGCGTAAGCGTATTGGCAGTATGGTCCGGTGAAACCTTCAAACGACAGTGACTCCTGCGGATTGAAATGGATATCCTGCTCCGCGCCCACGCGCAAAAGGTAAAATTTTATCGCCCCAAGAGCGATTTTCAAAGCTCTCTCGCTCACCTCTTTTTCACCCAACGGCTCCTCTTTGTGGCGTTTTTCAATCTCTTCTCTGGCCAAATTTTCCATCCGGACAATCAGATCGTCAGCGTCAACTATTTTGCCTTCACGGGATTTCATTTTGCCTTCGGGCAAATACACCATACCGTAAGAAAGATGGCGGCAATTTTTCGCCCAGGCATAACCCAGCATTTCCAAAAGCTTGAAAAGCACCCGAAAATGATAGTTCTGCTCCGAGCCTACCACGTAAATCGACTGGTTCAAATCATAATCCTGGAATTTTAAAACAGCCGTGCCCAGGTCCTGGGTGATATACACGCTGGTGCCGTCTTCGCGAAGCAGGGTGATTTTCTTTAGCTGGCCGTCCTGCTCCATCCCGAATTCATCCGGAGGTAATTCGACAACGATGCTGCCTTTGTCGGTTTTCTGGAAAATGGCTTTATTCAGCCCGTTTTGCGCGATATTCTTGCCTAGTTTATAAGTCTGGCTTTCATAAAAGAATACATCGAATCGCAGGCCGAATCGCTCGTAGGTTGCTTTAAAACCCTCATAAACCCAGTTATTCATCATCTCCCATAGTTTGATGATTTCCGGGTCGCCCTGTTCCCATTTTTTAAGCATTGCTTGCACTTCCTGCTCCAGACTCGGGTCTTTTTCAGCCTCAACGGCGTATTTCACGTACCATCTGCCCACGAAATGGTCGCCTTTTTCTCCGGCCGATTCCGGAGTCTCGCCGTTGGCCCATTTCTGCCAGGCAAGCATTGATTTGCAGATATGCACTCCCCTGTCATTCACCAAATTTGCCTTGATAATTTTCGCTCCCGCGGCCGCGAGCATATTCGCCGTTGCCATGCCCAAAGCGCCGTTGCGCAAATGGCCCAGGTGCAGGGGCTTATTGGTGTTGGGCGAGAGATACTCTACCATCACCCTCTGCTTTTGATGATTGTTTTCCAAAAAACCGTAATTTCCTTTCCGGGCGATAATTTCTTCCAGCACGCTGTTGAATAAAATCCGCGGTTTTATTCTGAAATTGACATAAGGCCCCGCAGCCGTTGTCTTTTCTATCGTTTCGTCCGAGGGAATATTTTCAGCGATAATCGCGGCGATTTCCGCGGGCGGCTTGCCTGCCTGAC
>JAQUKS010000004.1 GCA_028718965.1 Minisyncoccota bacterium | reverse complement strand
CCCAGGAGAGAGTCTTGGCCAGCCTGGCTTTCTGGGTGGCGGTGGGAAAGGACACGATTACAATGGAGGCTAAGATGCCGATGATGGCTATTACGACAAGGAGTTCGATGAGGGTGAAGGCTTGATGACGCCGGAAAAATTTGTTACGTGAAAAAAACATAATAATTTGCTACGCTTAAAGCTGCCTTTTATATATTTTTATTATACCAACGCTCCGGATATTCTCAAGCCTAAGAAGCAATAAAGGCATCACGACTGCTTTTCTTTTTTGGGAATCCGGGCCGGACGAATCGTTTGCCCGGCGACCATAAATGCCTTCCGCTTGTCCCCCTTGACCAGAACGGCGAACTCGACCCCGAATGTTTTGGCTTTATCCAACAGCCTTTTTTTGGCTTTTTGTGTCTGTTCCTTGGGGGCGTTTTTACTTAAAAAATCAGCTATGATATAGGGAGCGTTTTTCTGCCAGACAATCAAGCCGGCGAAATCGAACATACCCAGTCCGAACCCGGCGTCAAAGGTAATCTCTTCGGTCTGGTAGCCGTATTTTTCCATCAATTCTATCAAAAACCTTGATTTGATTTCCTCAATCTCTTTCTGCTCGTTCGTTTTGCTAAAAATAAAGACCGGCTTGTAGAAATCGCTGTCTTCGTCGCCGGAACAACCGGCGCTTCTGCCACCCTCGCGCAGAACGAAAAAATTGATTGTTTGTATTTCCCGCAGCATAAAAAAATATCACATCAGCCGCCTTTGTTTGAAGCTGACGAATTTATTTTTAGTTAAAATAATATGGTCGACCGCCGCGATGCCCATAATCTTGCCCGCCTCCACCAGCTGCTTGTTTATCGTCAAATCACTTTCAGATGGCTCAGGGTTGCCCGAGGGGTGGTTATGCACAAAAACCACCGCGGCAGCGTTTTGCCTCAAAGCCAAGGCGAAAATTTCCCGCGGGTGAACCAGGTTGGCGTTCAGGGTGCCCACGAACATGGGCTTTTTGTAAATCATCTCGCCCCGGCCGTTGAGATACAAAACTAAAAAATGCTCCCGCTGCTTCTCCCTCAAATAAGCTGCCTGGGCGATAATGTCGTTGATGTTGCTGATAAAAGGCAAGGTATCTTCTTTTACAGCCAAAGCTCTTTTTACGAGCTCCTGAGCCGCCAAAATCACGCAGGCCTTAGCCTCGCCAATACTCTTAAGCGCCGAGAGTTTCTGAAAATCCAGATTAAGTAGCTTCTTTTTCGGATAATCGCTTAAGATTTCCTCGGCCAGGGCCAGCGCGTTTTTCCCTTTTACTCCCGAACCCAGCATAATAGCCAAAAGCTCGCTGTCTTTCAAATTTTTCGCGCCTTTTTCAATCAGTTTTTCCCGTGGCCGCTCCGCAAGGGGAAGCTCTTTGATTTTGCAAGCGGTCTTTGGTTGGCCGGACATAAATAAACGGGCTAAATGCCCAAAACAGAAATCCTATCGCCCGATTTTTTATAAACTATGCGATAAGGATGAACAACAAGGCAGTATTTTCCTTTGAAGCCTTGGAGGGGCTCGCCCAGCGATGGATTGGAAGCGAGTTCAAGCAGCGAAGCCAAAATCAACCTGCGCATAGGCTGGGGCATAGTATTAAGGCTTTTTCCCACGCTTCTTGCCAGGCGCACGAACCGAATATTTTCGTTTTTGTTCATCGCAGAGGACATAGCCATTTTCTTTGAGAATTTCGTCCAAGACGAAATAATCCCCGAAATCAACTTCTTTTTGGGCCTTCCGGATACCTTTGGCCAGACAGCCGTCTTTGACAATGCTTATGGTTTCTTTCCAGGCATCATAGGTTTTGCTGGAAAGAACTACTGCCTTGGGACGGCCATCAAGCGTTATGGTATAGACGCAACCGGGGTTTTGAGCATCGCGCAGGATGGCGAAGAAATTCCTTCTCGCTTCGCTGGCTGGCAATATTTTTTCCAGTTTTTTATTCATAAAATGTCACAGCGATGCACTTCCATTATAGTGTACATCAGAGCGTACAGTCAAAAAAGTTTTCCCCAGGTGCCGGGAAACACGGCGTCCAAAAACAAACCGCCCCGTAGAAAGGGGCGGTTAAAAAACGAATTATCCTCTGAATCCGGTGCCGGCGGGTATCAGGCGGCCCAGGATTACGTTTTCTTTGAGGCCGTTGAGATGGTCCTCTCGGCCTTCCAAAGCAGATTTAATCAAAATACGCGATGTTTCCTGGAAAGAAGCTGCTGATAAAAAGCTGTCCGAGGTTAAGGCAACCCGCGAGATGCCCAGAATAATCCGGCGGCCTTTGGCAGGCTTCTTTTTGTTTTTAATCAGGTCTTTTTGAATGTCATCGAATTCAGCCAAGGAAACAATCTGGCCGATTACCCAGGGCCCGTCGCCCGGGTCGACAACCCTTAGCCGGGAGAACATCTGCTTGACCACGATTTCAATATGCTTGTCGTGGATGTTGATGCCCTCGGCGGTGTAGATCCTCTGAATCTCGCGCAGAATATATCTTTGAGTGGCCAGTAACCCAATGGTCTTGAACAATTTTTTCAAATCCAGACTGCCCTGGCACAGCGCCTGACCCGCCTCGACCATATCGCCTTTTTTCACGTAAACCTCGGTTTCCAGGGGAATGCGGTATTCCACCACGTCCCCGTCTTTGGTTTTCTTCTTGGAGGTTGTTTTCGCCTTGGCTGTTTTCTTTTCAATAACCTGTATTTTTATAATGCCCTTTTCCAAATCAACTTCCTGCACTCTGCCCTTATTCAAAGTCAAGGTGCCTTCGCCCTTGGGAATACGCGATTCAAAAATCTCTTCGATGCGCGGCAAGCCCCGCGTAATATCGCTCGCTCCGGACACGCCTCCGGTATGGAAAGTTCTCATGGTCAACTGGGTGCCCGGCTCGCCGATGGACTGGGCGGCAACAATACCCACGGCCTCGCCCAGCTGGACAAGGGTGTTGCGACCCATATCCCAGCCATAGCACATCTGGCAAACCCGGCGGGCGTTCTTGCAGGTCAAAGGAGAACGGACTTTCAATTTCTCGATTTTCAATTCGTCGATTTCATTGGCCGCCTGCCAGCTGATAATTTCACCCTTTTCAACAATGGTTTTCTTGGTTTCGGGATTCTTTATATCTTCCAAAACAACCCGTCCCACGATTTTAAAGCGAAAATCCTGGCCGATGTCGCTCGCTTCCTTTCTCAAAACCTCCAGGCCGTCCTGGTCATGGCAATCCTTGTCAGAGATAATCATTTCGTGCACGACGTCAACAAGCCGACGGGTAAGATAACCCGAGGCCGAGGTTCTCAAAGCAGTGTCGGAGGTGCCTTTTCTCGCGCCGTGCGTGGAAATAAAATACTCCAGGATGCCAAAACCCTCTTTAAACGAACTCTTTACAGGCATCTCGATAATGCGGCCCGAAGGCGACGTTACCAGGCCCTTCATACCAGCCATCTGCACGGGCTGGGCCCAGGAACCTCTCGCTCCCGAGTTGATCATGGAAAATACCGGACCGTCCTTGGGCAAGGCATCGGGAATCATTTTTTCAATCTGGGCTTTTGCCTTTTGCCAGATTTCAATCAGTTTGTTGCTGCGCTCCTGGCGCGATAAAAATCCTTTCTTATAATGCGCCTCGATTTTTTCCACCTCAACTTCGGCTTCTTTCATTAAAGATTCTTTTCCTTTGGGCACAATCAAATCATCCATACCCCAGCTCACTCCAGATCGAGTAGCGTATTCAAAGCCGATGTCCTTGATTCTGTCCAGTGTTTTTTGAATATCCTCCAAAGAATGACTTTCCACGAGCCGGCTTAGAATTTTGGAAACTTTCTTGGAAGTAACCTGGTCGTTGAAAAAAGGAGAATCCTCCGGTAGCGCCTGATTGAATATCAAACGGCCGCAGGTCGTTTCAATCAGCTCGGTTTCCTCACCGCGGCTGCTTTTCGCTTTTGATTTTTTATCGCTGTCTTGACGTTTCGGCATCAAAACCTTGATTTTTGAGCGCAGGCCCAAAACGCCCATTTGTTCGGCCATAATGGTTTCTTCAAGAGAGCTAAAAATCATACCCTCGCCCAGACCGCCTTCATCTATGCCAGTGAGATAATAACATCCCAAAATCATATCTTTGGCCGGGGTAACGATAGGCAAACCGTCGGCGGGCTTCAGGATGTTTTTCGCCGATAGCATCAGATTAACAGCTTCCTCCTGGGCCGCATCGGACAAAGGAACGTGCACAGCCATCTGGTCGCCGTCGAAATCAGCGTTAAAAGGAGCGCAAACCATCGGATGCAGCTTGATAGCCTCTCCTTCGATCAGTTTGGGCTCAAATGCCTGAATACCCAGGCGATGCAGGGTAGGGGCCCTATTCAAAAGCACTAATTTGCCTTCCACTACTTCTTCCAAACAAGCCCAAACCTCATCCACGGCCTCTTCAATCAAACGCGCCGCGCCCCTGATGTTATAGGCCAGTTCTTTTTCCAAAAGTTTTTTAATGACAAACGGCCGGAAAAGCTCCAGGGCCATAACCTTGGGAATACCGCACTGGAACAGCTGGAATTCAGGTCCGGGCGCGATTACCGAACGGCCGGAATAATCAACGCGCTTACCCAGCAAATTTTTTCTGAATCTGCCCTGCTTGCCGCTCAAGATATCAGCCAATGATTTCAAAACCCTTTTGCCTCCGGTTGTGGCCGTTACCATCTGGCTTTTTCTCATCTTATTATCCATCAAAGCGTCTACTGCCTCCTGGAGCATACGCTTTTCGTTCCGGACAATCACGTCCGGAGCGGCGATTTCCAAAAGATATTTCAAGCGGTTGTTGCGGTTGATTACCCTGCGATAAAGGTCGTTCAAATCCGAAGAAGCATATCTTCCACCGTCCAACTGCACCATCGGACGCAAGTCAGGGGGCAATACCGGCAGAACGGTCATGATCATCCATTCCGGACGCAACCCGGCTTTTTGCATACCTTCGGCCAAACGCAACCCGGCCAGCGTTTTCTTGCGCGCCGCCCCTATCTCGTTTTCCGCTCTTTCGCGCAAAATAGCGATTTCTTTTTTCAAATCGATTTTTTCAAAAAGAGTCCTGACGGTTTCAGCCCCGGTGCCTGCCTCGAAAATCTCTCCATAGCGGGAAATGTATTCCCGATACTGGGCTTCTGAAAGAATGGCCAACGGCTCCAGAGATGAAATCTCCTGCTTGCGACTAAGATAAGTCTCTTTGAGTTTATCCTGCTCGGGGCTGGATATTTTATTCTTATCTTTTGCCTGTTTCTTGATGTTCTGGCTCTTATTCTTAAATTCCTCATCCAGCTCTTTGAGCAAACTGGCTTTGGCCTGTTCATCAACCTTAGTGATGATATAAGCGGCAAAATAAATCACTTTTTCCAGCTTTTGCGAGGGCAAACCCAAAACCATGCCAATCCGCGAAGGGACCCCCCGTAAGAACCAGATATGCGAAACCGGCGTGGCCAGCTTGATATGGCCCATTCGCTCCCTACGCACCGAACTCTTGGTAACCTCAACGCCGCATCTGTCGCAAATAATGCCCTTGAAACGAATCCCTTTGTACTTGCTGCAATAGCACTCGAAATCCTTGGTCGGGCCGAAAATCTTTTCGCAAAAAAGCCCGTCCTTCTCGGGCCGCTGGGTGCGGTAATTGATGGTCTCGGGCTTTTTGACCTCACCGTGCGACCAGCTCAAAATCTCCTCAAAGGAGGCTACTTTTATCCTGATAGCTTGTAAATCGGCAGCGCGCATAAAAATGATATGTCACAATATCGAAATGTCGATATCGCGAATTATTATGTATTACTCAACTTCTTCTTCGGTGGCAATAGGCAGACGGTTTTCCAGGGCTTCGCTTTCTTCGTCCCTGATAAGGCCTTTTACCTCGATATTAAGCCCCAATGATTTCAATTCCGCAACAAGCAGATTAAAAGAAGCGGGAATATTGGGTTTTTTCACGGGCAAGCCCTTCAGAATCGATTCGTAAGCAGCGGCTCTGCCTGCCACGTCATCCGATTTGATGGTCAAGACTTCCTGCAAGGTGTGGGCTGCCCCGTAGGCCTCAAGCGTCCAAACTTCCATTTCGCCGAACCGCTGGCCGCCAAACTGCGCCTTTCCGCCCAAAGGCTGCTGGGTGATTAACGAATAAGGGCCGATGGAACGCATATGGATTTTGTCTTCAACCATATGTATCAGCTTCATCATATACATATAACCCACCGTCGCTTTCCTAGGAAAAGGAAGGCCCGTCCTTCCGTCATAAAGCGTAACCTGGCCAGATTCAGGCAAACCGGCCTTGCGCAGCTCCTCCTTGATATCCTCCTCCCTCGCACCCAGCAACGAAGGCGTTTCAGCCAAATAGCCTAGCTTGGCAGCTGCCCAGCCCAAATGAGTTTCCAAAATCTGGCCGATGTTCATACGGGACACCACGCCCAAAGGATTTAAAACAATGTCCACGGGCGTGCCGTCTTCCATGAAAGGCATTTCCTCCTCGGGCAAAACCATTGAAACAACGCCCTTGTTGCCATGCCGGCCAGCCAGCTTATCGCCCACTCTCACGTGGCGAAGCTGGGCCACCTCCACTCTGATTCTTTTCAAGACCCCGGGCTCCAGACGGTCGCCCTTCTCGCGCGAGAAAACCTTTACATTGATAATTCGCCCGTATTTGCCATGTTCCATGCGCAGAGAAGTGTCTTTTACCTCTTTGGCTTTTTCGCCGAAAATGGCCTTCAAGAGGCGCTCTTCGGCTGTCAAAGCCTTTTCGCCCTTGGGTGAAATCTTACCAACCAAAATGTCATTAGGCCCCACCTGGGCGCCGATTCTTATAACACCTTCTTCGTCCAAATCCTTGAGTTTTTCTTCAGACACGTTGGGAATGTCGCAAGTAGTCATTTCAGGCCCCAGTTTCGTTTCCCTTACATCGCAGGTAAAATCCTCGATATGCACCGATGAAAAAGCGTCCTCTCTGGCCAAACGTTGCGAAACAACAATGGCGTCTTCGTAATTACCTCCCCGAAAAGGCAAAAACGCAACAAAAACATTGCGGCCCAGGGCCAGGCGGCCGTTATCAATCGCAGTGCCGTCCGTAAGAATATCCCCTTTCTTTACCTTTTCCCCTTTTTGAACCACCGGCCTTTGATGAGCGGCGGTATATTGATTGCGGCGCTTGAAATTGCGCAGCTTCAAGGTAATGATTTTATTGTCTTTGGTTTTCAGTTTGATTTCAGCGGCATCCACTTCTTTGATTTCACCGTCAGCGGGGGCTAAAATTATTTCGCCCGAGTCATAGGCAACCCTTGCTTCCAGGCCCGTGCCGACCAAAGGCGCTTCGGGCTTTACGAGCGGCACTGCCTGACGCTGCATATTGGAACCCATCAATGCCCTGTTGGCATCGTCATTCTGCAAAAAAGGGATCAGCGAGGTCGCCATGCTCAACGGCTGATTGGGAGAAACATCCACGAAATCAACGGTTTTTTTGGATACCACCACGGGATCGCCTCTTCTTCTGGCCTCCACCTCCGCCTCGACTATATTGCCCTTTTCGTCAACCTCGACGCCGCTGTTGGTGATAAAATGATTTTCTTCCTGGGGAGCCGTCAAATAACGAATATGATCGTTCACCTTCCCCTGCTTTACTTCAAAATAAGGGGTTTGTAAAAATCCGTACGGATTTACCGAAGCGTAACTTGCCAAATGGTTAATCAAGCCGACATTCTGGCCTTCAGGCGTCTGAATGGGGCAGATTCTTCCGTAGTGAGACGGCTGAACATCACGCACTTCAAAGCCAGCTCTCTCTCTTGTAAGGCCGCCCGGCCCGGTAGCGGTCAAACGCCGCTTGTGCTCCAGCTCGGCCAAAGGATTCTCCGCGTCCATAAACTGTGAAAATTGCGACGAAGCAAAAAACTCCTGAATCACCGCCATCACCGGGCGCGAATTGATCAATTGTGATGGAGTCAAGGTGGCCGCATCCAAAGTGGACATTCTGTCTTTGATAATCCTTTCCATGCGCATCAGGCCCACCCTCACCCGAGCGACGCACAACTCGGAAAAATTCTTGATGCGCCGGTTGCCCAAGTGGTCGATCTGGTCGGGGTTGGCCTCGGGGTCGTTGTTAAGCCGGATGATTTCTCTGATAGTTTCCAAAATGTCGGCCTGGTTCAGCACCCGCTCTTCTTTATTGATTTCCGTTTTGTTTTCCGGATTAAGCTGGGGTAATCTCTCCCAGATTTTCCATCGGCCGACTTTGCTCAAATCATAGCGCTGAAAATTGCAAAACATATTCCAAACCAATTCCCGGGCCGCGTCAGGGCTTACCAAATCACCGGGCCGCAGTTTGCGGTAAACTTCGACAAAGGCCTCCGCGGCATTGCTGGCCGAATCGCGGGAAAGCGTTTTCTCCAGATACTTTACCTCGCCCTTATCAACGTCTTTGAATTGGTTTTTAATTTCTTTGTTGTCTTCTAAGCCAAAAACCCGCAACAGCGTAGTAGCTGCCACTTTTCTCTGGCGGTTTACCTTGACGCCCAAAAATCCGGAGGTATCAGTGGAAAACTCTAGCCAGGCGCCCCTGGAAGGAATCATCTTCGCGCCGAAATAGCGCTTGCCTTTGAAATTCTTTAAGGTAAAGAAAACGCCCGAGGAACGGATTAACTGCGGGATAACCACCCTTTCCACGCCGTTGATAATAAAAATTCCGTTGTCCATCATCAACGGAAAATCAGCCAGAAAAACTTCCTGCTCTTTGATTTCTTTTGTTTTGAGATTCTTTAAAGCGAATTTGAGACGCAAGGGCGCGCTATATGAATCTTCTTCCTCTTTGGCCTGGTAGCCGTCCTGGTATTTGGACTTGCCCAGATAGAAATCGACAAAGTCCAACTCAAACTGCTTGCCGGTATAATCCCGCACAGGAAACATCTCCTGGAAGAGTTCTCTCATATCCCTTTCCCAAAGCTGCTCCCAGCCGTCCTTTTGCAGCTGCAGCAAATAAGGTAAAGGAAACGAAAGCCGCGACTTAGAAAAATTTTTCACTTTCATGGTTTTGGCTGATTAGAGAATCGCTAAAGCGCAAAGCGCAAAAAAGAGGGCATTCGCCTAAGTAATACAATAAAAATCCCCTTCCCTTAAGAAAGGATTAAAATAGAATAAAAACTAACGAGATTTTAGTTTAAAAAAAGTAAACAAAACAGGCAAAGTAACAGTTTGCTAAAAACAATATTGATTATAAACATTCGAGAGAAAAAGTCAAGAGGGGCGGGTAATGTCCACACATATACTCAATTCCGGGAGTCTTCCAGAATTTGGTTTAATTTTACTCTGGTGAGCGGTCCGGTAATGCCGGTGGCTTTTTTTGAGGAAGTCTTACTTAGGATGTCCTGATAATATTTTTGCTGGAATTTTATCAAAGCGCCATATGTCCTGATGCCGAAATAATTCGTTTCCTTTCCGGGCGAGCCAACTCCGCTTGGAGCAATCATTGTCTCCGGGTCGGAGTTCAAAATTATTTGAAGATAAAAGACATCCGTTACCCTGGCTCCCAATTTCAAATTGCGATTAAAAGAAAAAGATGCGGGAATCTCCGATAAAAGCGAATCGCTACCCGAGCTCGCCAACAGCATATTTTTAAGCTGTGCGATCAAAGCGACAATTCTGCTTATCTCGGCCTGTAATTGCGAAATCGTCATTTGAGAAACAGGCGTTTGTCCCTGGCCGGAAACCGCAGAAGTAGATGTTGTTCCCGCGCTTACATTGCTACTAGTGGAATTAATCACCGATGCGGAGCCTCCGCCCGTAGAGCCTCCGCCCGTAGAGCCTCCGCCCGTAGGAGCGACGGGCGTCTGGACGGACGCCACTGCTACCGTAAAAGACGCGCCGGTAGCCGAAGACAAAATATCGCTCCCCTGGACTGCGACATTGCAATCAACCGAAGCCCCCGAAGTATGATCAAAGGTCAAGCCAGCCGTTCCATTTCTTATAGCCTTAAAAGTAAGCGTGGCTAAAATTCCGCTTCCGGTGTAATGCCCTCCTCCCGAGCTTATCTGCGAAAAATCAATTTTTCCGTCATTGCCGCTTGTGGTGGCTAAATTGGAAAGAGTTGTCGGGTAAAGCGTCCCGGGCTGAATTTGAACGCCGGAAGCCTGGGCATCTGCGTCCTGAAGCTGTAAGATATCAGCCGGATAATGAAGATAAAAAATATCCACGCCGTCGCTCTGTTGCCCGCCTGTATTTAATAATATTTGAACCTGAAAAACATCGTCCTGATCATAAGACCCCGATGAGGGAGAAGCACTCAAGGAAGCCCCGTCAGCCATAACCGGAGAAAACGAAAATAATAAAAGAAACGCAACAACCGGAACAAATAAAAACGCAGCACTCTTTTTCATATATTTTTTATGTTAATATAAATCTGTGTCCAAGGAATTTCTATGAAGATACTTTTTATCGTTTTACTGTCCATTGCTCCAATTGCTTTCTGGTTTTGGTTCTATCTGCGGAAAAGATATATTCCCTCAAGATGGCTACTCTTTTCTTTTATTAGCGGCATGGGACTTTTCGTCCTTTTATCCGGTCTGGAAAATAAAATAATCCCCGAAATTTTTCCTTCTTTTTCTTCTTATTTTTTAAAGTTTCGCCAGACTCCGGCGTTTAACGCTCCGCTTTCGCTGTTCTTATTCAGCTTCTTCTTAATCGCCCCACTGGAAGAAATTCCCAAATTTCTGATTCTGAAAAAGATAATATCAACTGGAAAACAGATAAACCAGATAGCCGACGGCCTCCAGCTCGGGCTTTGTCTGGGGCTGGGATTCGCCCTGGGCGAGAATATTCTTCATTTATCGCTTGTCGGAAATTACGCCGGAACGAATACGGTGTTCTTCGTGTTCGCCTTAAGATTTTTCGTCTCAACAGTGGCTCAAATATGTTATTCGGGAGCAATGGGATATTACTTGGCGCTGGGAAGATTCCGAAAAATACAGCGTAAATTTCTCTGGGGCAGGGCACTGCTTGTTCCGATAATCATCCACGGATTATTCAATCTTTTCATCTTTTCGGAAAATCCGGCTTATTCGGTAATAACCATATCTCTTCTGTCTTTCCTCCTTTACAAATGGCAGAAAGAGCGGGAAACTTTTGAAATAAAAATTCCCGGCTGAAAACGTCATCGTGGCTTTATTCCGTGCCCGTAATGTGCCAATTCTTGTTCATAATACCCCAATCAATAGCATTAACTATCCCGTCTTTGTTGATATCAGCCACCGAATCGTTCGTCCTCCATTTCGAGCCAAGATAAGAAAAATCAGCCGAATCAACGGTATTGTCGGTATCTATGAGATTGCCAGCCAAAAGCTCCCCAAAATCTAAAAACGACGAAGGGGGCCAGACCACATTATCTATTCTTTTAGTCAGGTGGTATCTAACTTTTAAAACACAGCCATAGCTTTGGCCGTTCACTAGCTCCGCGGGGTTATTGATATCGCCACTCTTTCCCGAAACATTCGTGGAAACGGTCATTTCTCTAACTATCTGTCCGGAAGCATTTTTGAATCTTAAGGTAGCTGCTTCCTGATAATTTGTCTGTCTTTCCTTTGAGAACTGGATGGAGAACTTATTCGCCGGAGAAACCGGAGCGGCTATTTTAAAAACAATCGCCTCGTTGGAGTAAACCGGACCGTAACTGCCGCCCGAATCGTCTTCGTAAACAACCCGGGCTGTATTCGTTATTGACGTGCCGACCGAAACCGGGGCTGTTCTCAAATAAGGAATTATCGGCCCGGCTTTTTTCAAAAAAACAAAAGAAAAAAACGAAAAAACGAAAATAACGCATAAAATAACAAATCGCTTGTTCTTGAAGTCACTTTTCTCCAATTTGAATTTTACGAAATTTTCCATACTCAATTAATCTTTACCGCTATGTCGCCGCTTCTTAAAGAATCGCGCGCCCGCGGTTTTTTTATTCCACTCTCACCCGAAAACTTACCGAACCGCTTTCGCCCGCATCCAGAGCGACGACATTCCATGTAAGAGTACTACTCGACAGCGTTCCGCCGCCAGTGGCCGAACCCGCTATATAGATCATACCGTTGGGAATCGTATCAGTAATGATTATGTTTCGGGCCGGGCCGTCTCCGATGTTCTGAAAACTTATAGTATAAGCAACTTCTTCATTGGCATAAGCCTGGGTTTTGTCAGCGGTCATGGTAATGGCAATATTCGGAGCTTTTTGAACCGGAAGAGGAATTGAATAATCGATACCTTTGAATACGCCGCCCCCACCCGTGCCGATGTAAATAACTCTTGGGTCCTGTTTATCAATGGCTAAGGCGGAAATATTAGTGTGGGGCAAATTGTTGCTTATCAAAGTCCAAGTTTGCCCGCCATCTTTAGTGCGATAAAGCCCTTTTTGTCGATAAGCGTCAAAATAATTATAAGCTTGCGCGCCAGCATAAAGAATGCTCGGATCATAAGGATTCATTGCTATGTCTTCAATCCAAAACTCGCTCAAAATCTTTGTCCAGGTTTCCCCAGAATCAAGGCTTTTATAAACGCCTCCTTGCAATGTCCCCACGCCCGAAAAATATCTTTGCCTGGCGGTAGCGTAAACGATGTTCGGATTATTATAATCAACGGCAATACTGTAAACAGCCGAAAAATTTCTTTTATCCTTGCCCGCAATCATTGTCCAGTTTGTTCCTCCGTCTATGGTCTTGTACATATTATCCCAGGTGCCCAAATAAAGCGTGGCGGGATTGATAGGGTCAATGGCCAAACTACGAACAACAAAATCATTGTTAAGCCCGCTGTTAAAAACTGACCAGCTTGTTCCTCCGTTTACGCTTTTGTATACTCCCTTGCCAACAACAGCGGCATAAATAATTCTTGAGGCCTGGGGGCTTTTTGGATCTATGGCTATGCCAAAAACCTGACCATTGGCAAGCCCATTACTGTCCGAGCCTATAATCGTCCAAGTATTGCCAGAATTAGTGCTTTTGAGCAACGTTCCCGAGCCGCTGGAAATATTATCTCCCACATAAACAATAGCGGAATTATCAGGGTCAAAGGCTATCGCGTCAACATCATCCCAGTTTTTGAACCCGGGCTTTGATCTATGAAAAGTCGCTCCGCCATCTTTGCTTCTCACTAAAGATATGTCCGCATAGCCAAGATAAAGCAAGTTAGAGTCGTCTGGGTTAACCGCCAGACTCTGGACACAAGTGTTTTCAACTCCGCGGCCCTTCCATGTGTCAGAGCCGAACTCCTGAATATGGCTAGCCATCCAGCTTAACCCCTGATTTTCGGTTTTATAAAGCGTCATTGAAGTGCCAAAAAATAATTTATTTCCGTTCGTTGGGGATATAGCCATTGTGGAAACATTCACCCCTCCATAAGGTAATGTGTCAACATTGGTCCATTTCTTAGCGCTGTAATCATAAGAAATAAGTCCTGTCCAAGTGTCGCCGCCATCAGTGCTTTTTTGAACGCCATACGTGCCCCAGCTTCGATCGCCAGTAAAAATTGTTTCTGGATTGTTCTTGTCAATAATTACCTCGGGATAATTTGATGTCAAACTACCCGCTCCGTCATTCCTGTGCTTCAACCCCGTATTCTTGGCCACCCAAGTTTCGCCATTGTCAGTTGATTTGAATACTCCTCCGTTCCATGGTTCCTGCGGGGTCCAAACAGTAACATAAATAATATCCGGATTAGCAGGGTGAACGGCCAGGCCTCTGATATCATCATAAGGAAGCCCGAAAGACTTCTTGGTCCAATTTACTCCCCCGTCTGTTGATTTGAAAAAACCCCGGTTAGTTGAAGCCAAAACAGTATTGGAATCCCCTGGCCGAACAGCCAATTCGAAAATTGTGGCATCCGATGGAATACCATTAGCCCCCGGAGTGTTAATGGCCTGCCAATAATCTCCTCCGCTGGTGGTTTTGTAAATTTGACCCTTGTTATATCTTTGAGCCCGATCTTCATAATAGTAGTTGTTGCCATGGGTCTCGGCTATGGAAACGTAAACGACATTATGATTGTTGGGGTCAATGGCAATGGCTTTGGCCGGAGCTGAATAAGTGGAACTGCTAATCGCGGGGAAACCGCTTCTTTTCCTCTGCCAGGTTTCTCCTTTATTAGTGCTTTTATAAACACCTCCCGTAGTCCCTAAATAAAGAGTGTTTGGGTCGGTTTGATCAACGGCTATTTCCTGAATGACAAATTCCTCCAAACCATTATTAATAAACTTCCAGCTTGCTCCTCCGTCAGTTGATTTGAATGCTCCTGACAAATCTCCTCCCGTATAAACAATATTTTCATCAATGGGGTCAATGGCAAGGGCCGTAAAACCGCCGCCGCCGCCAGGGCCGATGGATTGCCAGGTGATTGAGTCGTCTTGGGGATAGGATATTTGAGCCTGAACCAGTTCGGTCTTTAAGCTACCTTTTGTTTGCCAGATGAAAACAAAAAAAACAGTAATGAAAATTGTCATTACTATGATTCCGGTTAGAACTGTTGTTTTCTTGGGCATTTTTCTTTTCTGTTTTTTTTAATTTTAACACTTTTGTCCCGCTATCTACAACAACCCGCCGCCGCCTGGCAAAACAAAAACCGGCGTAAACCGGTTTTTATTTTGCCAAGCCGGACGGCTCAATGAATAGGAATCGACCTGTCAACAGTCTTGGCGATTACTTTGCCCTGTTCAACTATTTCATCAACCGTCAAAAGTTGAACCTTACCCAGAGAACCACTGGCACAAAACTTACAACCAACCGGACGACTAAACATCGAAAAAATCTCAACGGCCACTTTTATCGTCCTGCCGTCAACTTGTTGGTGATAAGCTGAAGCCTCAATTGGCTTATTCAATCTTTCCAACTTGAAGATATATCTTACTGCCTTCTGTCCGTTAAAGTAATGGCCGATGTACGGATAGCAATCGCTATATTTTTTTTCTAGCTTTAGAATTCCCATAATTAAAATCTAATAACCTAAATTTATGCAAGTCAAAACCGCCATATGTGTGTGGTTAATTCGGGCGAACTCCTTGTTAATATGTTTGGCCAAAAAAAGTCGGATGCGCGTCTATCTTATTACGTCTTTCACGTTGGTAATTTCCCACTGACCGCTAACCGATTCCAAGTAAACCTTCAAACGATGATCGGGCCAAAACGGAGAAAAATTTATGAAGACAACGGCCTCCCCTGAATCGACTTGCGCGCTGACTATGGTCACGTTGTCAATATCTGGAACATCGGAAGCCCAAATAATCATGTCCGCCAGCCTGACTTCATCCGGCCGAAGAAGGCGTTGTTTGAAAACTTCGCTCAAACCGTCGCATTTTTTGACGCAGAAATCACCCGGACTTTCCTTGCTTTTTACGTATTCGTTTCCCTGATTACATCCAAGATAGCAAGAGTAAAAACCGGAAACAACCTCCTCGGGACTTTCAATATTTTCTTCAGTTGAACGCTCCTCTTCTTTATTATCCGGACGGTTTGACATCGGGACAGAAGCAACATTTCTGTCAGCTTGCGAATTACGCCAGAACAGAAAAACGGCCAAGGATAAAACGCCAGACCGAAAACAATTATTATAAGTCTTAAAAAAACACTCTGACGCATTACTTATTATAAGTTGTCCGAGGGATAATGCAACAAAGCATTATCTTGTTTGCCCTCGCCCCTTGATGATCCACTTATAGGTTGTAAGCTCTTTTACGCTCATGGGACCCCTGGCGTGGAGCTTTTGGGTGGATATGCCTATCTCCCCGCCCAAGCCGAATTGCGAACCGTCGGTGAAGCGGGTGGAGGCATTGTGATAAACGCAAGCGGCATCCACCGAATTCAAAAATTTGTCGGCATTTCTGTTGTTTCCGGTGACTATGGCTTCCGAATGTTTGGTCGAGTATGTCCCGATATGTCTGATCGCTTCATCAATGCCCTCAACAACCCTGATCGCCATTTTCAAAGATAAAAACTCCCTGCCGTAATCATGTTTCTTGGCTCTTTTCAGATAAGGATAAGCTCGCGCCTTCAATATGGCAAAACTTTTTTCGTCAGCGTAAATCTCCACGCCTTTTTCCCGCAGTCTGGCGTCAAGATTCTTTAGCAAACTCAAAGCCGCTTTCTTGTGAACCAACAGGGTATCCAGAGAATTACAGACCGAAGGCCGCGACACTTTGGCGTTGTAAACGATATTGCCGGCCATTTCCATATCAGCCGAATCATCAACAAAAGTGTGGCAAACGCCCGCGCCGGTTTCTATGACCGGTATTTCGGAATTTTCCCGGACAAACTTGATAAGCCCGTGCCCGCCCCTTGGAATGATCAAATCGATCAAGTCCCGTCTCTTCAACATGAAACCAATCAAGTCCTTGTCTCTGGGATCAATATGCAAGATGGTTTCTTGAGCAAGCCCGGCTTTCCTAAGCGCTTCGCGCATCAGCTCAACCAAAATCCTGTTGCTGAAACAAGCGTCATCCCCGCCCTTCAGAACCACCGCGTTGCCGACTTTTAAATTCAAAACAGCCACATCAACGGTCACGTTCGGCCTGGATTCGTAAATGACCCCAACCACTCCGAAAGCCGATGAGACCTTTCTGACGGACAGGCCGTTTTCGATCGTCTTCTCTTCGAGAATCACGTTCAAATGATCCGGCAGCTTAATAACCGTTTGAATGTCATTGATCATTGCCGCAATGCGTTCTTCGGTAAGCAGAAGACGATCGCGCAACGGGTCTTCTGTCTTGAACTTCCGGACATCTTTCCGGTTTTCTTTCAGGATCAGGCCTTTGGCCTGCCTTAATTGCCCGGCGATCTCCCGCAAAGCGGCGTTCCTTGTCTTCAGGGAAGAGGCGGCCAGCTCAACGCCGGCTTTTTTCGTTTTGATAAGTTGTTTTAAAAAATTTTGCTTGGTCATTTTATCGTTTTCTTTAATTGCTGGCTTCTTTTGAAAGCCTCCTCAACGGCCGAACAAAACGTTTCCGCCGATCGCCTGGCTTGGAAAACTTTAATCGCCCTTTCGGTGGTCCCGCCTTTGGAAGTTACCTTTTTCCTTAAAACGTCGGGGCTTTCTTTTGTTTCCTCCTGCAGGCTCACCGCCCCGCGAATCGTTTCCAAAGACAATTTTTCAGCCAAGTCTTTGGGCATGCCCAAAGACTTGGCTGCTTTCAAAAACAATTCCTGAAAAAGAAAAACATAAGCCGGACCTGATCCGGAAACCGCCGTGGCCATATCGATGTATTTTTCCTTTCGCGCTTCTATCGCCACGCCCAGAGACCGCAAAATGATCTCGACTTGCCTTTTTCCGCTTTGAGTAAAGGCTGGTGAAGACAGCCAAACGCTCACCCCTTTGCCGATACGCGAAGCCATGTTGGGCATGACCCTTGCTACGGCCTCGCACAGCAAAAACTTTCTGATGGTCTTGATTTCGACTCCCGCCATGATCGAAATCACCGGTATTCTTTTCTTTCCGGTATAAGGCGCTATCTCCTTGGCCAGATCTTTGAAATCCTGGGGCTTCACCGCCAAAACCAAAATGTCGCTTTTTTCAACAAGGGCTTTCGCGTCTTTTGACATCCCGACTTTTCGCAAAGAGGCCATGGCCCGGGCTTTTTCGAAAACTTTATCGTTGACAACGATTTGGCTTTTACTGACAACGCCCTCGCTCAACAACTTTTGAACGATGATGCCGCCCATCGTGCCGCATCCGATCAGACCGATTTTGATATTTTTCAACTTCATGATCATTTAAGCAAAGTTAGATTGTCCATGTGCACGACCTCGCGCGGACATATTTTTTTGATACTATCTTTATCTTTCAAACCTTTGATCTTTGACAGATCGCAAGAGCCATAATTGACAATGCCCAAAGCGAATATCTCGCCTTTTTGGTCAGCGATATTGACGAAATCCCTTTGAATAAAATTGCCTTTGACGTCCTTTACCCCGACAGCCAAAAGGCTGTTCTTGCCTTGCAAAGCCTTCCTCGCTCCCTGATCGACGATAATCTTGCCTTGGGAAGCCGCGCCTATAAGCAGCCATTTCTTCCTGTGTGATAATCCGCTTTTTTGCGCCAAAAATCTTGTTCCCAACGGCTTATTCTCCGATAATAAACGTCCGATGTTCTCGGGCTCCAAACCGTTTATGATATTGACCTCCACCCCGCAGGTGGCCGCCAGCTTGGCCCCCTTTAATTTTGAAAGCATGCCGCCGCTGCCCAAACTGGATTTACCCTTTGAACACATCTTCTGTATCGCAAGATCAACGTTTTTTACCTCCTTGATCATCCGCGCGTCCTTATTGATATTGGGATCGGCCGAATAAAGGCCGTCCAAATTGGTCAGAAATATCAATCTTTCAGCATTAAAAAGAACCGCTATCATGCTGGCCAAAGAATCGTTGTCGCGGAAAGAATCATTGACGGTCGTGGCGTCGTTTTCGTTGATAATGGGAATGATACGGCTCTCGACAAGTTCAATGATGGTATTCTTCAAAGCATCGTATCTGGCCCTGTTTTTGAAGCAATTAGGCGAGAGCAGCAGCTGGGCCGTCTTTATTTTATGTTTACCGAAAAAGTCGTGATAATGATTCATTATCTCAACCTGGCCCGCGGCCGCCAAAGCCGCTTTTGAAACAGCCTCGGGATTTTTCAAAATACCGCGGCCGCCGGCTACCGCCCCGGATGTGATCAAAATAATCTCATGGCCTTTCTCATAAAGCGCGGCTATCTGCTCGATCAGTCGTTCAATCAAACCCAGGTCCAAACTTTTTGATTCGGCGCACAACACGTTTGATCCGACTTTTATGACTATTTTCATAAAACAAAAACCCTCGTCCTGCCACAATAACCGCGTTGAAACGAAAGTTATTGTAATGGGACGAGGGTTCTCGTGGTACCACCCATCTTTGCCCTGAATAAAATCAGGGCCTCACCATCTTTTTATCAATGGTTACCCACTTTCTGATACGGCCGGGTGACCGCCCCTGTTAATCCCGGCCTGGCCGGATTTTCCAGGGCAATGCCCCTAAAAGGGTGGGAAGCGGGTTCTCCCTTTGGGGATACTATTCTTCCCTTCGCATTGATATTCATATTTTACGCGATGATCGAGAAAAAGTCAATTCGCGCTTCAGACCTCCTTCTTTTCGCGATTCGCCAAAAATTCCGCCAAAGCAAGACAGTTTTTGCCCCAAATATGCAATCTTTCTTCCTCGGGATATTCGGTGAAAGTTCTTTTTTCGTCAGCCAGTCTTATTATCCCGTTCCATCCGCCCCTCGGATCGGACACCTTTACTTCTTTTTCGAAAAAAACAGGAATCTTACAAACGTATCTTTTTGCCAAGCCGGACGGTTCAAGGTAGACGGTCGCTATCTCGAAATAACCGCTTCTGTCTTCCTGCGTTTCGAGTATCTCCAGCAGCTTCTCCACCGGCATCTTTTTCTCCATAAAGCTCGTATAAGGCCCGGGTATGCCCAGGGAGTTTATAAAAAGGCTGTGATCCTCCCTGATCACCGGCGCGTTCAATTCTCTAAGAGCTTGCAGAGCGACATTCTCCGCTATTTCCAGACTCGAATCGGCCTGGATTTCGAAAAAGCCTTTTTCTATCTGATTCACCTTGATACCGAACTTAGAAAAAGCTGCCTTTATCGAGGCCAGCTTTCCCGGATTTTTTGTGATTACGTTGACGATCATATGCTGACGATGTTCGCTATACCTGCCTCTCCAGGCTCGTCAAAATGCCCAGGCCCACGTAAAAAGCCAAAAGAGTGTTGCCTCCGTAAGAAACCATGGGCAAAGGTATGCCCACCACGGGCAAAAGCCCCAGGCACATCCCTATGTTTATGGCGCTCTGGGTCAAAAACAGCGAAGCCAGGCCCGAGGCGAAAAGCCGCGTAAAATTATTGGCTGAAGCGAAAGCTATCTGAATGATGCGCCAAAAAAGAAAGAACAAGACCGCGAAAAGAAACAGCGTGCCCAGAAAGCCGGTCTCTTCGGCCCAGGCCGAAAATATAAAGTCGGTTTTCGGTTCGGTAAGAAAGCCATACTGGGTTTGCGGGCCTTTGCCCAGGCCCTTGCCCAAAAGCCCGGCCGAGCCAATTGCGATCTTCGACTGATTGACGCTCCAGGAAATGCCTTTCTGATCAACCTGCGGATTCAAAAAGCTCAATATCCTTTGTTTCTGATAATCCTGCAAAAAGAACTGCCAGCCTATCCCAGCCAGAACCGCGAACACCAGCAAAACCGCCAGGAAACGTTTTAAAGGAAGCCCGGAAAAAAATATCGCGCCCAGCCAGATCGCCACGAAACAGGCCGAAGATCCCAGATCAGGCTGCAAAAAGACCAGCGCGAAAGGCACGACCATGTAAAGAGAGGAAAACAGTAAAAGACGCCAGCTGCGCAGTCCGGTATGGCGGGTGGAAAAAAATTTGGCCAGAACGATTATCAGCGATATAGCAGCCAGGGGCTCCGGATCAAAAGCGACCGGCCCCAGCTTATACCAACCGCGAATGCCGCGCGTAAGAGGAGCGGCGAACAACAGCCCGGCTATCAATAATAAAAACAAAAGATAAAATCCGAAGACCAGATAAGAATTTGTCCTCAAAAACCGCAGATCCAGGCGCGACAAAACAACAAAAAGAATCAAAGACAGGCCGAAATATATCAACTGCTTTTTGAAATCAAAAAAATTACCCCGCGAGATGGAAGCACTGTAAATTGACGTGAGCCCGATACCCGTGAGAAGAAGCGCCGGAGCCAACAGCGACCAGTTGAAATATTTGAAAATCTTCATAGCCAAAACAAAATTCGGTTAGTAAGGCTGTTCTGCGTGAAAATATGCGAAAACCTAACGATCAACCGTCCAAACGTTTTTTAATCAACTCGGCTAGTTCTCCGGGCGTGTAGTTGGTTTTTAAAATAAACTTTTCCGCTTTAAGCTCCAAGCATCTTCTCTCAAGATTGCCATCGGAATAATTGGTTGAAATAAAACAGGGAATATCGCTTGTTTGGGAATACTTTTTGGCCTCTTCCAAGACCTCAATGCCGTTCATATCAGGCAAGATCAAGTCAATCAGCATCATATCGGGCTTGGCTGCGCCCTCGCGCATGGCCGCCAGGCGTTTTTTGGCGTCCTCCCCGTATTTCAGCGTTCCCACGGAAAAACCGGCCTTTTTCAAGACCGAAGTATAAATGTCGATCAATTGCGGTTCGTCCTCAATTAACAGAATTTTACGAGCCATATTGTTTTTTGAAAATTCCGACCTTTCATTTACTTTGCAACCAGCTCCACAAAAAACGAGCTGCCCTTGCCCTGGCCGAGCGATTCGGCCCAGATTCTGCCCTTATGCGCTTTGATGATGCTGGCAGCTATATAGAGCCCGATGCCTCTTCCCAGAGCATAGACCTTCTTGGCCTCTTTGCCCCTCTCGAACTGCCGGCCGAAGACATCAGCCACCTCCTGCTTACTCATGCCGATGCCGGTATCAACCACGGTAATGAGCAAAGTATTTTTGCCGGCTTCTCCCTTGCCCGCCTCCAGACTAACCCTTACCCCGCCTTTTTCGGTATATTTAACCGCGTTGTCAATCAGATTATAGAGAGCCTCCCTAATTTTAATCGGGTCGGCCATAGCCGGGGCAACGCTGCCCGGGGGCAGGCCTAAGGTTAAGTAAATGCTTTTTTTGTCGGCCTCGGGCTTCACCTCGGCAATGACATCCTGCAATATCTCGGTTATTGAGGCCTCTTTAACCTCCAAAATATCCCTGCCCAGTTGAAGCTTGGAAATATCCAAAAATTCGTTTACCAGCTTAATCAGCCGATTGGTCGATTCGAAGCAAAACCCCAATTTTTCTTTTAATATTTTGTTCACTCTTCCGAAATCGCCCTCAATGGCCATCGAGAGATAACCTTTTAACGCGGTGAGAGGAGTCCGCAAGTGGTGCTGGGTAGCCATTATAAACTGGCTCTTGGCCTCGCCGATGCGCTCAAGCTCTTCCTTGGCCTGTTTCTCGACCCTGTAGGACGCCTCCAGTTTTTCTTTGGCCTGGCCCAACTCCTCGGCGTATCTATCGATCTCTTCTTTCTGCTTAATCTCCCTGGCAACGCTTTTTACCAGCAGCCAACCGAAAAATGTAATCAATACAAAAGTAATGGTTGTCAAAACTCTGTTGGTTGGATTTTGGATAAAAAAGAACTGCGAACCCGTCAGCACAATCATCGCCACAATCAAAGCCTCAGCGCCGAGAAGTTTGATGTTAAAGGCCTTATACCTTACTATCAAATAAACCAAAAACGCCATAAAAAATGGCATGCCGAACAGCCCATACTGCAATATTTCCCATCTTTCGGTTATACTCGCCACTACATTCGCCCCGGAAAACGACGCCAAAAAACCAATGGCTCCAATGGAAAAATAGGTCGTCATTGCCCTTTCGCCTTTCTTTGAAGTTATAATCTTTTTGATTAAATAAATCGCCAGCCACGAAGAAAACAATATCTCAAGAAAGTAAAAGTAATAAAACAGCAGGCCCTGTTCTACACCGCAATCGTTCAGGGTAAATTTTACCAGATTAAAACTTGTCGGTATAAAAGCTACGTATATCAAAAATAATATTCCGACGAATAATTTTATTTTGAAAGAAATATCCCTTTTTTCTAAAAAAACGTAAGAGAAGTACAGGGTGGAAGCCGAAATAAACATTTCCAACAGGTTTATTGCGGACCAAATGAAAATAATCAAATTGCTGCTATTATTAGTCCACAAAATCAAATCAAATATAATCCAAACGAAAAAAGTTATTGATACAAACAATAATAATCCTCCGACAATGCGGCTGCCACTTCTATTTTTATTGAAAATAAAAAAACCCAGAATTAACGCTATAATCGCACTGGGTATATGAGAAAAATATAAAAGATGGGGAACTGAATTTGAGAATATGAAGAATACAGGATTTGGGATATCAGTACAAAACATAAATTACGATATTAGTTCTGTTATTCTTTTTATTTTTACTTGATAACTTTCATACGGCCATAAATATCTTTCGCCGTTTTTCACCTCTTTAAAAAAATTTTTCGTTTTTAAATAGTTTATAACTTCGTCCACAATGCTAGACCTCTTTATCTCGTTGACATTCTTTACCGCAGGACAAAACGAACCGTCGGCAATCCATAAATACAAATCTTTCTTCCCTTTGTCCCATCCTACAATAAATGGCCAGGTGACGCAATCAATGGGCCTCTTTTTGTAAATTGAACATTTATATTTTGCTTCATCTAAGAACAAACACACGAAGAACCCTTCTTTTTTTATTGATTTTACTACTTTTGCCTGAAAAAGATTGCCAGAAGCTTTTTTCAGTTTCTTTTTATCAACTAATCTTGCCTCGCGTTTTGAAAAATATGGAGCAAGACAAGTTTGTTCCTTAGTGAAATAGCAGCATAGCCCGCAATCTGCGCATTTTTTTGTAGTAGTGACATTCTTCATATCCACCCCCATTTTTTTAGCAATTCTTCGTCGGCTTGCAAGAATCCTGCGCCAATGTCTGTTCGGTAAAACATTTTCGGAATGACTATTTCATCGATTAGCTCATAAGCCTGCTTTCTCGCTTTTTGGACGGTATTCCCGAAGCCGGTGATGTAAATGATATATCCGTTGTTTCCCGCGATAAAATAATGTTTCTTGCCGCCCTCCTCTTTTAACGAAACCTCTTCAAAATGAATCCTGCGCCGTTCTTTGTCTGAAAGCTTCTTTTTAAATAAAATCTTGGCGTCTTTCGAATAAAACTTATCGGAAATCGCCTTATAGGGAAACGGCGGAATAGAAACCGACACGACGATTCCATGGCCCTTTTTATACTTCAGATTGTATTTATCACCCTTAGCCACGGCCATTAAAAAATCTTTCCACGGCGAAGAATGTATCTCCGCCTGTAAATGCGCCGAAGGACAGCCAAGCCGGGCCGTGGCTTCAAGGGGATAAAAGTCCTTCCTGTTGACGATGCAGTTTATATCGATGTCTCCTTTAAAATTTATTTTCTCCAAAAACGGCTTCAATTTTGCCAGGGTTGCCTGAAAAAGCCTGTTTTCCTCATTATTTTCATACCAAATTATGGTGCCCATTTCGCCAGTTTGAGGGCCGATGCCGCCGTTAAATAGCGCCTTGTGCTCAATATTGATCTCAACCGGACCAACCCAGTCCTTACCGTTAAAGTATCTGGCCACTCCTATTTCTATGCCATAAACCTTTTTTTGCAAGCTTATCAGCATATCCTCCCCTAAATGCTTGTCATAACTTTCAAGCATACTTATCGAATCACTTCCATCGTCCATCATCCCGACATAATTGAACGCGCTTTCATGACCGTTTTGTTTCACAACCCACGCGCCCTTATGGCTTTTAATATAGCTCACCGCTGATTTGATACTGTCAAAATTAAAAGTGTCGAGCGTCTTTATGCCGTAGTCACGGAAAATTTTCTCTCCAAACTCCCTGTCTTTTTCCAGTCTGTCGCCTTCTTCGCAACCCCCAAACACATTATAGCCGTCTTTTCTCAAATCATCCTGAATTTTTCCATAGCCAACATCGTCAAAAACAATAAGCCCGTCCTTGCCAACCCATTCAAGTTCCTTTTTCCAATCATCTGTTTTTTCTACCATGCCTTCGAGACAGTCCTTTCTGCTTTTATCTTCTATGTATAGCTTTACTTCGCAGCCCTCCTGCTTCAGCCGGTATGCTATGTCTCCGGCGATGAGTTCTCCTGAAATAAATAATACCCTCATAAATTTAACTGATTATGTAAACCCCGACAGCCATAATAATGGTGGCAATGATCTTTACCCAAAGGCCGCCGACCTGCTCCTGATATATCTTTTTCACGATCTGACCTTGCTTTTTGGCGATATACGTAAAGTAAAATAAAATCAGCAGACTGAACAAAACTATAAAAGCGGGTAGGAATGTTTCCACAGCGGCCACATAAGACACCGACGGAGCCATGCTGATGGCGCCTTGGGAGGCAAAATTGCCCAAAAATGAAATTCCTTCCAGCAATAAAAGTATTTTCAGATATTTTTTGATCAGCGGCCAGGGGTTTCTTTTGCCCACTATGGCAAAAAATATTCCGGCCAAAAAGGCCCCGATGGAAAAAAACAAAAAACCGATTAAAAATCCCTGATTGCCAAGACCTCTTGCCGCCAGGTTAGCATAAGCCCTGTTTTCAAAAACCATGCTTAAAGAAAGAAAAACGATTCCTCCGGACATCATCAAAAGATAGCTTTTCTCGATTTTCGCCTTTAATCCCTTGCTCATTGAAAGCATGGTGGCCCCTGAAAGTATTATGGCCATGCCTGAATATTTGTAAAGAGACAGCCTTTCGCCCCAAAAAAGAAAAGAAAGAACAGGCACGACAATTATGGTCAAGCCCCAAATAATTTGCAAAAGAGCCGCGTCATTGTGGCTGAACAGGGCCCTGAAATAGAAATAAAAAGACGACGCGAATAAAAAACCCCCGAGCAGGGAGATAAACAAAGTTTGATTGATATTGACAAGCCGGCCCGGATTGACCTTCAGGAAAAAAATAAGGATTGTCCATGGCAGTATCTGAAAAAGGCCGGCGATGATGGTTCCGTCCAGGGCGTCCTTGTAAACATTGCCGACAAAATAAACATCAATGATGTTGACCAAAGCCCAGAACATCGGCGCCAAAAAAGCGAGGATCAGCCAGTGGTTTTGCAGAAAATCGATTAAAGGAATTAAAAAATCCATGTTATGTGGGGTCTTCCGATTAAATCATGCAGCTCCCTCCGCCAGGCCTTGATGCCATAGGGGCCATCGTTCCGGCGGCTGCGGCTGTTCGGTGTGAGACATAACTGCACTGTTTTAATTCTAACATTTTTGCGTCCCTGTCCGCAATAAACGCATATTTTAATAATCAAAAAAACCGCCTTAACGTGAAACAGACGGGTTTGAGAACAAAAAAATCATTCCTAAAAGAAAGCAGGGGTCAAATTGCAAAAAATTGCGAATGACCCCTTGAAGAAAAAAATGAAAGAAAGTGCTGTATGCATATTTATAATAAAAAAACCCGTCAGAGATGTCAAACGAGTTATCCACAGGTTGAAAAATCGAAATTGTGCTAAGCGTCATCGGCATCTTCGCTTTGGCCTTGATTCTGGCAACAGGCTTTATGCTTTATACAAATACAATTTTTCCTGCCTGTCAGGCAGACTGATCGTTTCCTGCGGTTGCCAGAATTTCAAAGGGGATGAAAACGTCACTACGCGGCAGCCCGGCCTGATTTCAGAAACGAATTTATCTTCAAGCCCGACGAAAGCTCTCGGAGTAAGAAACATAAAAATAACATCGGCCTTGCTCAAATCCGCGTCAAAAAAACTTTTTCGAAAAACTCTTACGGATTTCGCGCGGCGCAGGAACAGATTGATTCTGGAAGAAATGAAAATGGGCAGGCCTATTTCAAAACCGATGCCCTTTGCCCCGAACTCTTTTTCGCCGATTATCAGCGCTCTGGCCGTGCCTGAACCCAAATCATAAAGGGTTTCGCCTTGTTCCAGCTTGGCCGCCCGCAATGCCCTTCTTAAAGCCGATTTCGGCGTTGCCATAAAAGGCGCCCACATTATCGCCGCTCTCAAGCTTGACGGCCAAAACCAAATAAGCAAAAACAAAGCAGCTAACAATAGAACAATAATTTTGAAGTCAATTGCCATTGATTCAAAAACGGCTGAAGGGAAATCAGCGCGCTTTCCCCTCCAGCCGTATCTTTTTCGGCTGTTACCGGTTTTACCAAATGTCCGCGACCGGATATTTGGTGCCTCTTTTGATAAAATTGGTTTCAATGTCTTTCAAACCGAACTTTTCGACGAAATAGCCGGAAACGAATTCTCTGTCCATTCCGTTTCTGCAGGTATATACGTCAATGCTTACGAAACCGCGTTTAGGAAAAGTATGTATGCTGATATGGGATTCGGCTATCACCACGAAACCGCTCCATCCTCCAGGGTCTTTGAGGTCGTTGTCCGGGGCGGAATAAACTCGCGGCTCGGCAAGCTTTTTCATACCGAGCATCTCCGGAAGCTCATCAAGGCACCCGAGTATGAGCTGCTTGTCATTAAGTTTTGCGGAGTCGCCTTCGTAGCCGTCAAGGGTGAAATGCTCTCCGAAATTGCAATAAATTTTTTCCATTTTGTTTGAATTGTTTAAAAAACGAGCGCCCAAGGCACTCCGAAAAATCCGACTGTTGAATTATTAAAACATCCCGGGATTGCTGCAAGACGCGCCTTCGGGCCTGGCGGTTTCGTCGCAGAAAATCTCCCGGCAATTGTCGCTTTGGCCGCAGGTAAAAGGCTGGCAATCAGGGGAATCCGAATCGCATAACGGAATATCGTAAGCCTTTTTCTCCACTATCTTGTAATAGCTGATTCTCTCATCAGGGCTTTCCGGACATTCATCATCTGAAAGCGGGTCACATTCGGCCATAAAGCAATTCTCCATTCGAGGGTCGCATTCTACCTCGGCCCTGATGTAGTAATCTTTCAGAACGAAGTATTTGCAAAACGATACGCCCACGCCGGCCAATACCAGAAAAAAGAAAACTATGAAAAATATTTTTGACTTCCTGGCCATATGTTTTATTCATTTTCGATTTTAGCACTTTTGGCTCCCGAGCTGCAAATTACGCGTCCGATAAAAATATCCTAAGAGCCGAGCATTGCCAAAAATTCTTTCTCGTTGATTGTTTTAACGCCCGCTTCTCTGGCCCTGGCCATCTTGGAGCCGGGGTTCTCTCCCGCGACCACGTAATCGGTTTGTCCGGAGACCGACTCGGAAACGTCCCCACCCAGGGCGCGGATTTTTTCCTTGGCGATTTCCCGGGCCATTGTTTCCAAAGTTCCGGTGAGAACGAATGTTTTGCCTTTGAGTCTGGACGCCACACCCGACGTCTTTTCAGGGGCGATTATCTTCACGCCGGCCTTGAGGAGCTTGCTTATGAAAATGGCACTGTCTTTCTTTTGAAAGAATTCATAAATGGCTTTGGCGGTTTTCGGCCCGATGTCCTGGATGTTTTCCAGCTCTTGCAAACCGGCTTCGCGCAGTTTCTCCAGCGAGGAAAAGCGGCCGGCAAGGTCATTGGCTGTTTCCTCGCCCACGCCGCCGATGCCCAAAGCGTAAATGAAACGGTTAAAAGAAACTCGCTTTTTGCTTTGAATGGCTCTTACCAGATTGGCCGCTGACTTTTCTGCAAAACGTTCCAGGCTAGTAAGGCCGGACTCGGTCAAAGAAAACAAATCAGCCGGATCGGATATCAGCCCGGCCTCTGAAAGCTGGTCGATGATGCGCGGGCCCAGGCCTTCGATATTGAAAGCCGGCCGGCTTACGAAATAATAGAAATACCGCCTTTGACGCGCCTTGCATTTCGGATTAAGGCATCTCCAAATGACGTCATCGGGCTTTTTTTCAAGCTTTGTTCCGCAAACCGGACATTCTTTGGGCATATGAAAAGATTTTTCCCTACCGCTCCTCAACCCCGGTAAAACCTTGATAATATCGGGGATAACGTCCCCGGCGCGGCCCACGATAACCGTGTCATTTACTTTGATGCCCAGCCGTTTTATCTCGTCTTCGTTGTGCAAGGTGGCCCGCGATACCGTCGTGCCGCCGATCTCCACCGGCTTCAAAATGGCCAGGGGGGTCACAGCTCCTGTCCTGCCCACCTGCACGATTATATCTTCGACAATGGTTTGGGCCTCTTTCAAAGGAAACTTGAAAGCAATGGCAGCCCGGGGCGACTTGCCCGCCACGCCCAGTTTTTCGAAAATCCCGACATCATCGACCTGAACCACCAGGCCGTCTATTTCAAAGGGCAGTTTCTCCCTGTGCGAGAGCCAATATTCCCTGAATTTAAAAACCTCCGTCAATGATGAGCAATGCCTGGAAAAATTATCAGAGTGCGTTTTAAAGCCCAGCTCTTTAAGGGTACGATGCTTTTGGCTGTGCGCGGCCTGATTTTTTATGCCGGAAACCAGGTCCCAGGCAAAGAAATCAAGCCGGCGCCCGGCGGTTATTTTAGGGTCAAGCTGCCTTATTGAGCCGGCCGCTATGTTGCGGGGATTGGCATAAAGAGGCAGGCCGGCTTTCTCCTGCTCCTTGTTTATCTTTGCGAACTCTTTTTTGGAAATCAAAACCTCGCCTCTCACGACAATGTCATCATTGGAGGAAAATTTTTCCATGCCTTCGGGATGATTCAATTTCAAGGGAATCGCCTCAATGGTCTTCAGGTTTTGAGTTATATCTTCACCGATTAAGCCGTTACCTCTGGTCGCGCCGGAAACGAAAATCCCGTCGCGGTATGAAAGCTCGACAGCCAGGCCGTCGAATTTAAGTTCGGCGAAATAATCCAGGCCGGAAATCTCTTTTTCAGTCAAAAGCCGCTTTATCCTTTCTTCCCAGGCCAGCATATCATCGTTCGAAAATCCATCCTGCAAGGAAAGCATCGGCCTGGTATGGCCGACTTTTTTGAATTTGGCCAGGGGCGCCCCGGCAACTCTTTGCGTGGGGGAGTCCGGGGTAATCAAATCCGGAAAATCCTGCTCCAAATCGAAAAGCTCTTTTTTCAAAGAATCCAAAGCCGCCTCGGAAATTTCCTGTTTGTCCAAAACGTGGTAAAGATACCTGTGGCGGTTGATTACCTTTTTTAGCTTTTCGATTCTTTTTTCAGCTTCTTGTCTGGTCATATTAGTTAAAACTGGATTTCAAGGGCCCGACGGCTGTTCTGGTAAACGCCCACCGATCTGGCGACAGTGAGCGAACCCTGTAAAACCACCGTAACCGTGTAGGAACCGCCATTGCTCAATGTTCCGCTAAAAGTGCCGGATGAATAATCCTGGCGCCGGATTTTGTATAAAGCATCTTCGATGCCCGCGTCGGCCGCGGCGAACGCCATTACTGAATTGCTTAAATTACCGGTTATTTTTATCTGGCTCACCAAAACGCCGGTTAAGGTAAAAAACGATGCCGACACCACGGCCAAAATCATCATTGTAAGATACAAAGCCGCTCCCCGTTCCTTACCCGTTTTTTTTATTTTTTCAATATTGGGCATCTAATTCTCTTTGAGAAACAGTGCTTTGGATTTTTATCTCCTCGGCGGGGGACGTGCGGCCTTTGATTTCCATGGCAATGCTTACGCCGGGCTGCAAAGAGTCGCCCTGGCTTTGGCCATTAAGCAAAAAATGCAAATTATCGGCCGAGAGTCCGGCAGGCGTAAGGGAAATATAACTCCCCAGGCCAGCCGACCCGCCGTTGGGCGACTTTCTTACCATCACTACCTTGAATACTTTACCGCCCTGCGACACGTCCTGGCTGGAAAACTCCACACATTTCCCCTGGTAGTTGAGAAATCTTATCGCCGAAACATTGCCCGCGGGATTGTCATAGTTCAGGTTCTTGGCTATGCACCCGCCCGAAACGTCTTTTTGAGCCATACGCAGGCTGCGGTTCATATACTCCAAAGCATAGGAAGCCTGATTGAGCAATTCGGCCCGTTCAAGCGCCCGCTGGTGGTCGCCCAGCGCCTTGGCGAACAACTGGGAACTCACCGTAATCAAAATGGAAAAAATGCTTATGGAAACCAACAACTCAATCAGCGTGGTGCCGATAGCATATTTTTGTTTCGTTTTAACGCCAGTCATATAACTTTTCCTGCAAAACCAAAGCGGGATATTTCGGGGACCACTCCACGACCACCGAAACGTCCATAACATCAGCGCCATTTATAATAGTAATCTTTCTTTTAAACTTGGTGTCCGTGCCCGAAGCATAATTAAAAAATCCCTGGGTGTTCATTTTCAGATAGCGGCCCGAGCCATAAGAGGCTAAAACCGGGTCAAAAGCCTGCATAGTCGCGTAATCGGCCTCACACCCGGCGGCGCAGTTGGTGAGGCCCTCGTTCCAGGGATTGGCCGGGTTGATGTTTTGCTCCAGCCAGTTGCTGTCGCGAATATTTTTTACAATCTCCAAGCCTTCCAGAGCCAGCTGGCTGGCGGTGAATCTGTCGCTGTTCGCCGCGCCGCCCCTGATAATTGTCGGCGATAAAGCAAAAACACCCAAAACGCCGATGGCCATTACCGAAATAGCGGCCATTATTTCAATAAGAGTGAATCCTTGTCTGTTGCCCATAAGCTTCATATTTATTCTATTTCTACCCGGCCGGCTGAATTCACTTTCACGGTACGGGTTTCGTTTTGCGGAGTTTTCAGGGTAATCACCCCCTCATTTCCCCAGCTGATATTGTTTATCCGGACCACCGGATCAGGAGCGGTAAAAACAATGTCCAGGGGCGAGGGGGACACTCCCTGAATCTGAATGTCCTTTTCCAAAAAAATTCTTTTTATGCTTTTGTCATTGGCGCCATACTGATAATTGCTGCTCGCGCAATCGTTGCTGCAGTCCGCGAAAACCAAATAAGAGTTGGGGAAAGATGTTGTGTTGAATTCAAGACCGAATCCGCAAATGCTCTGTCCGCCCCCGCAATCAGTTCCGGAAACCGAGGCCAGAGCCATTTCCTCGGCCTCCCTCATATCCTGGGCTACCTGATAGGAAGCCCTCTTCAGAGCAAGACGTTTTTCAGTGCCGTTGAAATCCACGAAAACCACCGCGCTAATAATGGCGATAACAGATATGGTTACAATCAGTTCGACGAGGGTGAAGCCTTTTCGCATAAAATTCCTTATTGCTCCGGTCAACCCGATAAATTCAAATACCATCGGATGATTTTATCTCCCCAAAACAATCCTATGAAAGTGCCTGCGACCAGGAACGGCCCGAAGGGCACTTGGCTTTGCATTTTCTTGCGGCCCAAAGCCAAAAGGATAACGCCTGTCGCAGCTCCGCTTAGAAAAGCCGCGAATAAAGCCAAAATAACTCCCGGAAGTCCCAAAAACAAACCCATAAAAAAAGCCAGTTTGACATCGCCAAAAGCCATCCAGCGGCCTCGTGAAACAGCCCAGATGCAGAAAAAAAATCCGGCCGCGGCCAGGGCGGCCCACAGAAAGCCGAAAAACGGCTCGTGACCCGCGAACAAGCGATAAAAGAAAACTATGCCAATGGCCGAATAAATAACCCTGTCAGGTATAATATAGTGCTTCAGGTCGTAGATAAAAATGATAACCAGCAAAATGATAACCGGCCAGGAAAAAACAAGAAACGTAAAATCATTGTGGAATAAAATGTAAGAGGCAAGGAACAGGCCACCGGTCGCTGTTTCCGCCAAAAAATACTGCCAGGAAATTTTCCCGCCGCAATAACGGCACTTTCTTTTTAAAAAAACAAAACTCGCGACAGGAATCAAATCCCAAAATCCTAGCTGGTGACGGCACTTCGGGCAAAACGACCGGCCGCTGTTTATTCTTTTGCCCTGCTCCCAGCGATAAACCAGGCAATTCAAAAAACTGCCCCAGCAGGCTCCCAGTAAAAAAACGAAAAAGCTGATTGAGATTCTTAGCGCCATTCATTCATTGTATCAAAAAATCAGCGGGAAAAAAATCCCGCTGATTTTTTGTTCAATGTAAAAACACGCGAATTATAAAGTCGTGCCCGCGGGACAGGCGCAAGTCGTGCAGCCAGTCGCGCAAGCCGAAGTGGTAGCGGTCGCTTTGCCAATCAGCCCGGCTGAGTCAGCGCAATATACGCCTCCTGAATTCAGTTTACTTGCGATGCAGTAGCTCGCCCCGCCCGTGCCGATGTAAAGCTGGCCGGTAGCGGGTGAACCCCCCTTAGAGGCTATATCGCTGGCCAAATTGGTGTTTATGGTATAGCCGGTATAAGTGCTGTCGGTGGTATAAAACTCGGCTGCCTGGCTGTTCGCCTGGGATACGGCCGCCATTATCCTGGAATCATTGGCTTTCTTGGTGGCTGACGGAAAAGAAACCAGAACAATGGAAGCCAGAATGCCGATAATGGCAATAACAACCAATAGCTCAATTAAAGTGAAACCTTTCTTGAAGTTCATAATAAATAAAAATAAAAATAAAACAACAGCCTTTATCCCCTATTAAAGCGATGTTCCAGGAGGGCAGGCGCAAGTGTTGGCGGCGACGCAAGTGGATGCGCAAAGAGCGCCCGCGGCCCCGGGATCAGTGGCAATCTTGCCGATCAGGCCCGCGCTATCGGCGCAATAATAACCGCCGCTGTTAAGCGTGCTGTACGTGCAATAACCGCTGCCGTTGGTGTTGATGCGGGGAGCAGTAAAAGTGCCTCCCTTTCCGGAAATATCGCTGCTTAATGTAGTGGGAACCGTGAACCCGGTGAAAGTGCTACCGGTGGTGTAGAACTCGGCTGCCAAACTTCTTACCTGCGACATGTCGGATATTATCCTGGAATCATTGGCTTTCTTGGTGGCTGACGGAAAAGAAACCAGAACAATGGAAGCCAGAATGCCGATAATGGCAATAACAACCAATAGCTCAATTAAAGTGAAACCTTTCTTCATAAGCATTGAATTTAATGAGTTAATGATTAGCGAACGACCTTTATATCTTTATTTTATTTTAGATAACTAATTATATCACACTCGGCGCGGAAAAAGTCAATCTTTTATCCACAGCGGCGGCTATAAGGCCGATTGCTATACTCCGCCCAGGCCCATCTGAAAAAGCGGAACAAATAGGGAAACGGCCAGTATCGCGATGCCGATACCCATACAGACAATCAAAACCGGCTCCAGGATGGAAGTAAGGTTGTCCGCTATACGGCTGATTTCTTCCTGATAAAACTTCACTACGTTCATCAGGGTATCGTCCAGGCGGCCGGTTTCTTCGCCCGTATAAACCATCTGCACGACAAAAGCCGGAAACTGTCGGGGAAAGCCGCTTAAGACAGCACTGATTTTTTCACCCCGCGACACCCTTTCTTCGGCTCTTTCCAAAATGGACTGATAAAGAGTATTGCCGATAATGTCTTTGGTAATCTTGATGGCCTGGGTAATGGGCAAACCGGCCGCGATCAAAACAGAAAGGTTTTCAGAAAACTGGGCCAAGTAGGTCTTTTTTTTGAAATTGCCGAGAATCGGCACTTTCAAAATAAGCTGGTCATACATTTTTTTTGTTTTCGGAGTTTTTTGCAAAAGCCACGGCAGGATAAACAAAAACCCCAGGATAACGACTACCAGTATCCAGCCGCCTTTGCGAACAAAATCGGAAAGACTCAACAGCAAACCGGTAGTCCATGGCAGTTTCCCTTCAAAAGAAGACAACAACTGGCCCAGGCGCGGCACGATGAAAAACGTTACCAAAAAGAAAGCGCCAACAAAAGCGACAACGATAAAAGCCGGATAAATCATCGCTCCCTGAATTTTATGTTTTAAGTTATACTCGCGCTCCAGATGCTCGGCCAGATAATTCAAAGAATCAGCCACCTTGCCCGTTGCCTCGCCCGACTTGACCATACTTATATAAAAAGGATTGAAAATCCTGCTTTCCAGGGAAAGGGCGCGACTCAAAGAGCTGCCGGTTTCCACGGCTTCGGCCATCCTGATTAGCTTTCTTTTGAACGGTTCTTTGGCGGTCTGCAGAATCTGCGCTCTCAAGGCCTCCAAGGGCGGAATAGCCGAACGTAGCATAATGCTGAATTGCCGGGTAAAAAGCACCAGGTCTTTGGATGAAACCCCCGAAGTAATGTTGAGGCTCATGTTTAACCGGCCGCCGCTTGCCTGCAAGGAAATCACGTAAAAGCCGTGGCTTTCCAGAAGCTCTAAAGCGCTTTTTTTCGAAGAAGCCTCGATTTCTCCTTTTTGCTCCTGGCCGTCCTTGTTGCGTGCCTTATAAATGAATTTCATAATCTTTTTAACCGGGTTTTCAGCTCTTCAGGGCTAAGAGAGTATCTCAGGGCAGTTTCAGGAGCAATGGCGCCCGTAGCCACCAAATCAGCCAGATACTTGTTCAAAGAATTCATACCGAACTGCCCGGATGTTTCGATAACCGAAGGAATTTCATGAACCTTGTTTTCACGGATTAGATTGGCCACTGCCGCGTTATTAAGCATAATCTCGCAGGCGGGCATAAAATCACCGTCTATCCTCGGCACCAGACGCTGCGATACCACGCCCAGAAGCACCGCGGCCAGCTGCGCCCTGATCTGGCTCTGCTGATAAGCCGGAAAAACATCGATCAACCGGTGAATCGTCTGGCTGGCGGAATTGGTATGCAGAGTAGAGAGCACCAGGTGGCCGGTTTCCGCGGCAGTAATGGCTGTGGAAATCGTTTCTAAATCGCGCATCTCGCCCACCATAATCACATTGGGGTCTTCTCTCAAGGATGCTTTCAGGGCGCGCGAAAAACTCAAAGTATCACCATAAACTTCCCTCTGGTTAATCAAACATTTGTCCTTATGGAAAATATATTCGATCGGATCTTCAACGGTAATGATGTGCTCGCATCTCTGGTGGTTGATTTCATCAATAATCGCGGCCAGGCTCGTGGATTTACCCTGGGAAGTAGGGCCAGTAATCAGAACGAATCCCTGTTTGGCCTGGCTGAACTGATGCAGGACAGGCGGCAGGTTCAAATCATCGATGGTTTTAATTTGTGAGGGTATGACCCGCAAAGCCACGCTGTAGCACCCTCTTTGCAAAAAAATATTCACCCTAAAACGGGTTTTATCTTCCAACTCATAGGCGAAATCAGCGTCTTTCTCCTTTAAGAATTTCGCCTGCTGGGGTTCGGTCATTAGCTCCAAAGCCAAAGCCTCGGTGTCCAAGGAATCCAATATTTTTTCGCCTTCCAATTCTACCAAACGTTTGTTGACCCTTAAGACCGGCGGATAGCCGACGGATAAATGTAAATCCGAAGCGCCTCTTTGTATGGCCTCCGCCAGCAACCGGCTGATTTCCCTGCTAAAATCCATAAATATGCTTTGCAATCCGGCCAGACCGGATTTATAATATTACTTTTTTAATTTCTTCGACAACCTCCGAAGGAGTAAAATTCGCCTTAATCAAGTATTTGTCGGCCCCCAGGTCCAGACCCTTTTTCACTTCCGAGCTTTGCCCCAAATTGCTGAAAATAATTACTTTGGGATGGTTTTTGGCCTTGGGGCTTTTGATTCGCTTTAAAATTTCCCAGCCGTCTATGTAAGGCATTACGATATCCAGCAGCACCAAGTCGAAAGCAACGTTATCCGCGTCCTTCAGCGCCTGCTCGCCATTATCCGCGACAGTAACGTCAAAGCCAGCCTGCTGCAATTTTTTGGTGTATATGTCCGCCAAAAACGGGTCGTCTTCAACCAAAAGAATGTTTTTGTTAGGCATAAACGCGCGTTTACGATAAATTAATCTTCGCTAGTGGTGCTCATTACTTCTTCCAAAGAAGTAATGCCCCGCAAAACTTTCAGCACGCCGTCTTCTTCCATAGTGATCATGCCCTGCTTGCGGGCCTCCAAAAAAATTTCATGCTCGCCGGCTTTATCAAGAATCAGACGCGCCATATTTTCGTTCATTTCAAACACTTCGAAAATTCCCATACGGCCGCTGTATCCGGTATTGTTACACTTTTTGCACCCCACGGACTGGAAAACAGTCAAAGGCGTTTCAATCTTCAGCTGCTCTTTCTCCGCCAAAGGCAAATGTTCGACTTTATCTAAAACATATTTTTTCAATTCGCCGGTGAGCTCCACTTTTTTTCTGCAAACAGGGCATAAAATTCTTACCAGACGCTGGCTCAAAACAGTGCTCAAGGTAGGTGCGAGCAAAAAAGATTTGATGCCCATATCCATCAGGCGCGGCACGGCCCCCACTGCCGAGTTGGTGTGCAAGGAAGAAAGCACCAAGTGGCCGGTAAGGGCCGCGTGCACGGCCAAACTGGCAGTTTCCTCGTCGCGAATCTCGCCCACCATAATAATATCCGGGTCCTGGCGCAAAATCTGGCGCAGGCCGTTGGCAAAAGTATAGCCAATGTCGGGATTTACCTGCGATTGATTCACTCCCTGGATAAAATACTCAACGGGGTCTTCCAAAGTAATGATATTCACCTCGTCGCTGTTCATCAGATGAAGCATCGAATACAAAGTAGTGCTTTTGCCCGAACCCGTGGGACCGGTAACCAAAATCATTTTGTAAGGCAGTTGGGCGGCCCTTTCCATCAGGTCATAATTGCGGCCGCTCAAACCGAGCTCTTTCAGAGTTTTGGCTCCGGAGCTCGCGTCCAAAACCCTTAAAACGACTTTCTCGCCCAAGGCCGTCGGCAGAGTGGAAACCCGGAAATCAATCAATTTTTGTTCTATCTTAGCGGAAAAGCGGCCGTCCTGGGGCAGACGCGTTTCGTCAATCTTCAAACGGCTTAATATTTTTATTCTGCCCACCACTGCCGGATGCACTTGCAAGGGCAGTATCAAGGAGGGATAAAGCACTCCATCCAGGCGGTACCTTACCCTTAAGGAATCACGCGCCGGCTCAATATGAATATCCGAAGCCTTTCCCTCGACAGCCTGGCGCAGAATTACCGAAACGATTTTGATAGTCGGGGCTTCTTCCACCAGCCGGTCGAATTCGCCCTTGTTGGCCCGAGTTGTTCTTTTATCCTCCAAAAAAACATCCTTTTCCAGGCTCTCCAGGGCCTGCTTTACTTCTCTCTCTACTGCCTGGTATTTGCCAAATCCCTTTTTGAAATCGGAAAGAGTTATCAAATACACCCGGGGAACGAGTTTTTGCTGGCGTACCAAGAATTTCAACGCTTCCTGGGCCTGCGGATTTTCCGGATAAACCATGCCCACCTCCAAAATATTGTCATCGCTTTTTATGCCCAGCGGCATTATTTTATAAAAATCAGCGGATTCCCTTGGGATGATCGAAAGAATATCGTGAGGAATGTCATCGGGCAAGTCCTTATGAAAAGGGATACTCAACATCTCGCTCTTCCATCTGAAAAATTCAGCTTCCCGAAGGACATCTTTGGCCGCGATTATCTCCTCCGGCGTTTTACCGGTTTCGCCCGCTTCTTTTTTCAGTTGAGCGGCTTCCTCTTTGGTGAAAAACTTTTTCTTGATGAGAAACTGATAAATTTCCATATATGATGTGGCGTCAAAATTCGCTTGTGGTCGCGGATGTTACGGTCGTTGTCGCGGGACTGGTCGTCGCTCCCGAAACAGGGGCACTACTGGTCGCAGAACTCTTTTCCGAAGTGGTCGTGGCGGTGGAAGTAGGCTCTACGAGGGGATATGCTTCAAAAGGATTCTCGCGACCGACGCGCGCCGGAAAATCCACGGCCTCGAAAGGCTGCAAATTTTCTATTTTCAAATTATCCAGATTTTTAGGATCTAAAGCAACTGCCGGCACTTCAGGCAAGTCCAGCGGCAAAGCCTCGATAACCGCGGGCTGCAAGCCAGGAGAAGCCCCGGGCTTCGCAAGCAAGAACTGCAGCAACATCGCCACAGCCGCCAAGGCCAAGCCCAAAGTAAGATATTTTATTATTTTATCCTGAAAAATGTTAGCCATAATGACGATTAATAAGAATAAGCCTTTACCGCTACGTTGAACTGTTCCTTAGCATCGCCGGCATCGCCCCCAACCTGAAAACTCATCGAGCCGACCTCCAAAAGCCGCGAAGATACTTCGAGATTTTTCATAAAAGCAAGAAACGAAGCCAGATTGCCTTCGAGCGAAAGGTCAAAAACAACGGATTTTACTTCGGAATCCGTTTCCATGGGCATTGCCGGAGTCTGCGCCTGGCCGGCTATGTTCCCCTGGCCCGCGGCATCATCATAACCGAAGTTATGCAGCAGAAGCCCGCTTTCGGCGGCAGTTATCTGAAAAAAATTCATCAACGAAGGCACTGAAACTTCCTCGGGCAAAGCTCTTTCAATGTTGGTTAAAATCTCCTGATTTTGTTCAAGCTCGTCTGATATGGCCGCCAGCCTTACGAAATAATCCTTTGCCTGTTCCAGGGCCATGGTTTGTTTTTTGTTGTTCTCTTTCAGCAGGCGCAATTCAGAAAGCGGCGGGACCAATCCGTATAAGACGAACGCGAAAATCAAGAAAGATAAAATTGGCAAAAAAAATGTTTTTTTCATAAACCCTCAAAAGGAGTAATGATTTTTTTGTCGTAATCGAAATCCAGCGTGCAGACAATCCTGCCGTCCTTGTCAACGGCCAAGCCGGAAAACTTCGGATCGCTTACCTGCGGACTGGCTTTTAATATCAAAAGCTGCTCGCCGAGTGTTTTGAAATTTTCCGTTTTCATGCTCAATGTAAGGTGATTTTCGGTTTCCGAAACAGCCAGGCCGGTGAACTGTACCCGCGGATGGCAAATGGTTCCCAGAAACACGAAAAGATTGGAATTCAGACGATGCTCCCTTAATCAGCGCGAAAAATCATTCAAACGCCGGAACGCCAAAGTCATACGCTGGGCAAGCTCCGCGTTGTCCGCAATCAATTGCTCTCTTTCCTCTTGCAAGGCGGCATTCTTTTTGACCAAACCGCCTGCCTCCGCCCTAAACATAAAAACCGGAACAACCAGCAATACCAAAACAGCCAGCAAAGACCAAAAAACCGCCGATACCCATACCGGGTCCGTTTCTTTCGGCTTGGGAATAATGCTGAACGAAGGATTTTTTGCCATACGAATTTATCAGGCTTCCAGGGCCATCATAGCAACGCCCGAAGCAACCGCGAATGAAGCGCCGATTTCTTCCAGGCGGTTTTGCAGGATCGGCGGATAAGCGAACACGGAAAACGGATCAGTTATCTGGACGTTTTTCTTGAGGCGGGACGCGAAGTATTCTTTCAGCCCGAACAAAACAGATGCCCCGCCAGCCAGTATTACGTCGTTCAAAGGATTATTATTCGTCTGTGAAAAATTCGCGCAAATCTTTTCCACCTCCAAAGCCAGGGTATCGATTTCTTTCAACAAGACGCCGGCCACCTGCTCGTTTTTCGGGTCCAGACCCTCGCGATTTTTCAAATCCTCGGCCTGCTCCTCGCTCAAACCAAGAGCCTTACTTAAGACCTTGGTAAGGCTGCTGCTGGAAAAATCGAAACTGTGGCTGGCCCGCAGAATCATTTTATCGACAATGCTCACCGTGGTCGATTGCCAGCCGATGTCTACCAGGCATACAGGACCCCAATGCTTGCCCGCTTTCACCGATGAACGCATCAACCCGAAAACCTCGGCTTCCAGTCCTTTTACCTCCAGGTTGCATAAAGCCCCCAGACGCTGGTAGCTGTCCAAAACCTTATTAGGCACGGCCACAAGCAGCACTTTGAGCTTCACGCCCGGAGCTACCTGTTCTTTTTCGATAATCTGCCAGTCGAAAACCACTTCCGATAGCGGTAGAGGAATGTGATGGCGCGCCTCAAATTCTATGGCCCGCGGGATTTCCGCTTCGGTCATAGGAGGTAAATCAAAGGTAGTGAAAAAAGTGGAAAAGTCAGGAATGGAAAAAGCGACTTTTCTTATTTCTATTTTAGCTTTTTTAAACAGCGCCTGCAAAATGTCGGAAACCTCGTTGCTTAAAAGCAGCATGGAATTACCGTAAAATGTTTTCAAAGGAACGGCTGTTTTGGGCAGTTTGAATTCCAGATAATTTTCCAGCGTTTTCTTGTCTCCGGACGCGGATAGCTCCACCACCTTGATGCTGGCAGCCCCTATGTCAATGCCCATGGCTCTTTTGGAAAAGAATTGCATATTATAAACTGTAAATAATGCTTGCAAACGCGAAAAAAATATTTTTAGACGCATTATTCCCCCGATTCTGCCTGAATTGCGGCAAAGAGGGCACAATGCTCTGCGCGGACTGTTTTTCCCTGATTGAAATCACCTGTTTTGTTTTCTGTCCTTTTTGCTCCAGGCCGACACGGCTTTTTCAGGGCGGCCTTTGCCCGAAACATCGCTCGCGCCATCTCAAAGGCCTTTATTTCGCCGCTTCCTACCGGGACAAACTGGTGAAAAATATGATAACCCGATTCAAGTATCAACCCTATCTCAAAACTCTCGCACCAACCCTTGCTTCTCTCATAATAACACACTTTATAAAAACCAAAAATACAATGATTTTTGAAAATGGGGAAAACTCCGCTCTCGTGCCAATACCCCTGTACAAGAGCAAAAAAAGAAAACGCGGCTTCAACCAATCCGAGGTGATAGGCCGAATCGTCGCGGCGTATTTTCAGGTGCCTTTCCTTGACAACGTCCTATTTAAAATCAAAAAAACCGCTCCCCAGGTCGGACTTTCCTCGCAAGAACGCGCCGATAATCTTAAAAATGCTTTCGCGATAAAAAATCCCGCTCAAATAGCAGGCAAAAAAATTTTCCTAATTGACGACGTATTTACCACCGGGGCCACTATGGAAGAGGCGGCCAAAACTCTGGAAGCAGCCAAAGCCCGCTCGGTGTGGGGCATAGCCGTGGCCCGGGAAACACTGGACGGCAATTAACGAAAACCGCGAAACGCTTGAAACAAAACAGAGATATAATCGAAAAATCCGAAAAATTCCGGATTTTATATTTCCTTTCCGAAAACCTGCTATTCTGAAAAATTAACGCCGAAATAACGCTGATAAAAATCAGTCATGTCTTTATCGAAAGCGGCCATGTTCTTGAAATGCTCCAGCTCGGTCGGAAAAACATCGGCTTTTATGCCGTATTCAAGAGCGTATTTTAATTTAAGATATAACAGCCACTCGCGCGCGTTGTCCTCGGCTGCCGTGTCGGGCGAGTCGATTACAAGGTCAATGTCCAGATCGGAATTGATGCTGAAACGATCCATATCTTCCATCATCGAGCCGGAAAACGCGGTAGCGACTATTTTGATTTTTTCCGCCGATTCTTTGATAAATTGCCGGCCGATGGCCAGGCGATATTCTTTCAGGTTCGCTTTGTCTTCAGGGGATACCACTGTTCTTATTTTCGCTTCCAGGGATTCGGCCTGCTCCAGGAAGCGTTTTCCCGCATCCCGGGATGATTCAATGGACTCTGGCAAACTGTGAAATGGTATTTTGCCGCGACGATCCGTTAAAAAGTCGTAAAACTCGGGCATTTTGTTTTTGATGTCCGATAATCTTTCCTGGCCAATGCAGTCAATGTCAGCGAACAACCCTCCCTCCTCGTACAAACGACTGTGCAGTAAATCGCCTTGCTCCTGCGAGCCGAAAAAAATAATATCCAGGTCGGTGCCATAGCCGAAATCAGTACGCTCCGAAACAGGCGGTACGATTACAAGCGACTCTTCGGACAAATTCAAAGCTCCTAAGGCGTTCTTTAGAACCGCTATGCGCCGCTCATATTCCTCTCGCAGAATTTTTCCTGCCTCCCTGCCTTCGGGTATGGCTGATAATTCAAAACGCAGCTCGCGGACAATTCTGTCCTCTGCTTTTGGATTCTCGGGATTTCTCATAATAATACTCGACTACCACCCGGCCGGCGAACAGGCGTCATCAACCACCTGCTGCAAACCCTTATCATTGCCAAAGGTCTGGTCAAGGGTGTCCATGTTCATGGTTCCTTTTGGAAAAAGACAATTGAGGTCCACGACACCATTCAACTTTCTCTGAAAATGGCACTTGTCGTTTTCGATTCCCAAAATCGCTATCTTAATGGATGTTTTGCCGTCCGAACCGGTCATCTTGGCGGTTACGGGCAGACATTGGTTCATCCTGCCCAAAAAACATTCCGGGTCCGTTATTTCACCGCAATCAACCATCTCCTCTTCGGCCGGGGATGAAGCCGCCGGTTCGGTTGATTCTTGCTCATTAACAACGGGCGCCTGGCCCTCTTCGGGCGCGGAGGTCTTGTTGCCCAAAAAGAACAGTCCGCCCCCTATGGCGACCACTATCAAAATGATTATAACAACATACAAAGTTTTGTTATTTGTCATATTTTTATTTGTTATTTATTTATTTTTAATCGACTTTTATTGTTTTGACGAAAATACGCCTGATGCCTCATATTATACCGCCGGGTGGCAAAAAAGAAAACAAACCGAGCCATTCAGCAATAAGTCCATCTTAACTTTTCGCCTGTTTTTGTGCCGCCAGTCTTTTAACGGTCTTTGGCCAATCCGGCAATCTTTTATCTGTAAGTATCGCGATGGTTTCCGCTTTCGTGTAACCCAAATTTTCCAGATCATCGAAAGCGGCAACAGCAGCAAGAATTATCTTTCTATATTCATTGACCAACACTCTTTCTGCCGTTTCTTGCCATAAAGCGTCGGTTTTCTTTTCCTCGTGATCTCTCAAATATGCCAAAAAGTCATAAGAGTCAGGGCCCTGCTCAAAGAAGCTTTTATGCCAATTGTAGCGAGGAAGATCTTCCGCTTTCATGGCCATAATTTCTTCTTTAGCTTGATTCAAAGCATGCTCCCTCCTTAGCCGCATATATTCTCCGAGCAAAAAAGCCTTCTCCTCCTGGTTCTTCTGTGACTCATATCTTTGCCATAATTCGTCCTCGAAATCTCTTTCAAATCCGAACAGTTGTTCTCCCACCCGATGTCTCAAAAATCCCAACATGCCGCGATTCAATCTCTTTTTGGCATCAGCCCGTATGCTATCTTTCGACGATAAGGACAAAACTCTATCTTTATAGTGCTGTTTCTCGTGAGGAATCGTAGCGGCGTAAAATCTCGAGTATTTCGCGTAATCATTGTTTATGACAATGTAGAGGACTGATTCTAGGCCTGGGCTCTTGAAAAGAAATCCTCCGCCTTCAAACTTTGGTATTGGTTTCCCCGATTTCCCGTGTGCCTCTTCATAGGCTTTTTCATATATTCTTGCAGCATTGGATCCAGAACACGATATTTCAAAAGACATCGGGCCCACGCCAACGGTGAAGTCGCTTTTATCGGCTTCAGTGAACCCCACCCCGGTCAATTTATTCACAAGTTCAATATCGTCAGGGTATTTTTCTCTGGTCTCTACTACACGACTGCGCATCTCTGTATACCTGTCAATCGACTGTTCCGCGGTCTTGATGTGCCGCTCCGCGAAGCCATAATTTGAGGCGAATTGTTTGACTATGCCAAGCATTTCTTCCTTGGGAATATCATGGTTGGCCTCGATCTTCTCTTCGGTGACCGTCCGGCAGACGGCCCAGGCTTCCCTTTGCCTGTCTAATTTTTCCTC
>JAQUKS010000003.1 GCA_028718965.1 Minisyncoccota bacterium | reverse complement strand
AGTCCAGCGATGAATCCCGAGCCGAAAGCATCTCCCGCTCCGGTTCTTTCTCTTACTTCGACCGGAAAAATACCGGCCTGGTAATATCCGGACCCGTCCAAAACTACCGCCCCTTTTTCACCCATAGTGATAACCACTATGCCCGCTCCCCATGATTTGATTTTTTCAGCCAGCGGGCGCGCATCGTCTTGGGGCAATCCCGCGAGCAAAGCCGCCTCTCCAAGGTTCAACAGTAAAACATCGACATCTGCCGAAATATGCTTCAGTTCTTCGGGATTCTCTCTGATATACGACCCGCTCGGATTAAAAGCCACTTTTATTTTATGTTCCCTGGCGAATTTCACCAGTGTCCCGGCCAGATCGCTTGACTTATCATAGAGCGGGGCAATATAAAACCAGCTGGTATTTTTGACGTTCGACCATCTTATGTCCTCCTGCCCGAAAAAATGGCAAGCCCCCCTGGCTGCCAAAATTACCCGATCCCCTGCTCCCTGCGATAAAACGACTGAAAGCGCCGTAGGGCGACTGCTGTCTTTCTTCACTAATTTCAAACAAACGCCGCTCCTTTTCAAATCATCTAAGACCACGCCGCCGAAATAGTCATCCCCGACTTTGCCATAATAAGCGGTTTTGAAACCCTGCAAAGCGAAAGTGCACGCCGCGTTGGTTCCTCCGCCCCCGCTGTGCATCGCCCAATCCCCTGCCTGCACTTTGTCGCCCCGCTCGAAGCAATCCTTCTCAGGCTTTAAAAATATGTCAACAGTTGAGGACCCAAACGTAATAATCTCGCTCATATTTTTCAAAGTGGCTCTGAAAGTGGCTCGGCCACTTTCAACACTTTTATTTTTTATATTTTTTCTAATAAATAATTTTTCATTTCTTTTTTTGCGCGGCTTTCCCGAACAACTGTTTTAACCATATCTTGAAAATCAGCAACGGTTTTAAACTGCTCCGAAATAACATCTAACCCGCCCAACACCGACAAAGGCGACAACGAAGCCGAGGATGAAGATTGAAAGTGGCCGAGCCACTTGCAAAGAGCGCGATAGCTTGACCAATTATAGTTATCTGCCTGAGCGAGGTTATGTATTTCTATGTTTCCATTAACATAGCCCATTAGCCATAGAAGATAATCGTTGCTATCAATATGAATCGCCTTAAACGGCCCTTGGAAAATATGGCCCGATCGATTATGTTTTTTATTGAAATAAAGCGTATAACTCCCGCCTAATTTATGCATCAAGTATGAAATACCCTTGTCGCATAGCTGTTTTATTATCAAGTGAAAATGATTAGGGCTAAAAGAATAAGAGATAATTTCAACAACTTTTTCTTTCTCGCTGAGAAAAGAGCGAAGTCCTTGAAATTCTAATTTACCAAGCGAATTACGGGAATGGACAGAAAGACCTAAAGCATTCAATCGGTCTTCATAGCAAGTTGTGTTATTCAAGTCGCGAAGTCCATCAAAAAATTTCCAAAAATCTTCTTCTTCAAGAAAAATATCCTGCTTGTTAGACCCTCGGTTAAAAATATGAAAATACTCATCGTTTGCAAAAATTATTTTTCGCATGTAATTTTTTGAAAGTGGCTCGGCCACTTTCAAGATGGCGGGGTGTTTTTCTACGGATTTATTGCCGAATTAGTGCCAAATCACGATGGCTTTCCAGCCCTTCATAGACGGTTGTTCCGGAGATGTTGTCAAAGGTCCAGATGCCAACGGCACTTGATCCCAGGGAGTGGCTCACGCTTCCGGCCCAGGAGAGAGTCTTGGCCAGCCTGGCTTTCTGGGTGGCGGTGGGAAAGGACACGATTACAATGGAGGCTAAGATGCCGATGATGGCTATTACGACAAGGAGTTCGATGAGGGTGAAGGCTCTGTTGCTATTCATTGGTTTTTCGCTAAAATAAAAATTGTTTTAATTACCGCGTCCGGAGACAAAGAAATCGATTCAATGCCGCAATCAATCAAAAAATCCGCAAAATCAGGAAACGAAGACGGCGCGTCACCGCAAATACCGCAATACTTGCCTTTTTCTCTGCAGATAGCGATAACTTGCTTGAGCATTTTTTTGATTGCTTCGTTTCTTTCATCGCCAATATGCGAAAGCCCGCCATTATCTCTGTCCATGCCAAGGGTAAGCTGGGTCAAATCATTTGAGCCGATGCTCATCCCGTCGAAAATTTCTAAAAATTGTTCCGCCAAAATCACGTTGGAAGGAATCTCGCACATTACGTAAATTTCAAAGCCGTCTTTACCCTGCTCAATGCCTGATTGGCGCATAATTTCAATCACTTTTTTGCCTTCCTCAGGTGTACGACAAAAAGGAATCATCACTTTCAAATTTTTCAGGCCAAACACATCCCGTACCCGTTTGATGGCCTCGCATTCCATTAAAAAGGCTGGCTTGAATTTTTCATCATAATAACGCGAGGCCCCCCGCCAGCCAATCATCGGGTTTTCTTCCTGCGGCTCGAATAGCTCACCGCCCACCAGCTGGCTGTATTCATTTGTTTTAAAATCGGAAAAGCGCACTATCACGGGTTTTGGCCAAAAAGCCGCGACAATCTTACCGATACCTTCGGCCAACTCTCTAACGAAATACTCCTGTTTATCATGGTGTTCAAGGGTTATTCTGTCGATTTCCCTTATAATCTTTTGGATTTTCAGTTTCGCAATTCGCGATTCGTCCGAAGTCCCGAAGCCGGAAGCCGAAAACTTTCCATGCTTTAATTCATTGTAATGAATTAAAGCGAGAGGGTGTACTTTTATTTTTTCCGCTATAATGAACTCCTCTCTTGCCAGGCCCACGCCCTCAACAGGCAAAAAAGAGTTTTGAAAAGCGATTTCCGGACTGCCAATGTTAGCTGTAAGTTTTACCGGCAAGGGCGGTATTCCCTGTAAATCATATTCTTTAACCTCAAAAGGTATATCCCCCTTATAAACCTTGCCTTTTGAGCCGCTTGAACAATCAACTGTTATCATTTGGCCACTTTTTAATATCCTGCTGCCGGCCCCAGTAGCCACGATGCACGGGATACCCAATTCTCGTGATACAATGGCGGCGTGGCAAACCCTTGATCCTTCATCGGTTATCACAGCTGAAGCCAAACGAAGAGCCGGCACCCAGTCCGGGTCAGTCATTTTGGTTACCAGCACCTCGCCCTTTTTGAATTGAGACAGCTGTGCCACATTTTTAATTATATGCGCGGCGCCTTTTCCGATTTTATTGCCTACGGCAATACCTTCTAGAAGCGCTTCGCCAGGGGCTTCGATCCGGTATTCTTGAAAAACAGAAGCCTTTTTTTCGGTTTGCACGGTTTCGGGCCGTGATTGCACGATAAATAATTCGCCGGTTTTACCGTCCTTGGCCCACTCGATATCCTGCGGAAAATCATAATATTTTTCGATTTTCATCGCCCATCGGGCTAAAGTGATAATTTCATCCTCGCCAAGGGAAAAACTTTTTTGCTGGGCTAATGGCACGGCCGCCTCCTTAAGCCCCCCGTTTTTTTTGTAAACGTATTTTTTCTGTTTCTGGCCTAAATTTTTAACGATAATCGAACGGAAGCCTTCTTCCAGGGCCGGCTTAAAAACAATGAACTCGTCGGGGGTGACGCGGCCCTTTACAATCATCTCCCCTACTCCATAGATGGAATTTATTACCACGACGTTGCGAAAACCGGTTTCAGTGTCCAAAGTAAACATTACGCCTGAAGAACTCAAATCGCTTCTTACCATCTGCAGAACTCCCGCCGACAAAGCTATCTTGAGATGGTCAAAACCCTTTTCTTCGCGATAAGCTATTGACCTGTCGGTAAACAAAGAAGAAATGCACTTCTTGATAGCGTTGAGCAAATTCTGTTCGCCGCTTACGTTAAGATATGTTTCCATAGCTCCCGCGAAACTCGCTCCTTTCAGGTCCTCGGCGGTCGCTGACGAGCGCACCGCCACGGCCAGATTACGCTTACCGGCCTGGCTACAAAGCTCTCTGTAACTTTTTTTTATCTCTTGAATCAAATCCGGCGGAAATTGCGCCTTTAAGATAAGGCTTCTGGCCGCCTGACCGGTTTTAGCCAGGCTTACCAGGCTCTGCCGGTTGAAGCGATAAAAAATGTCGGATAGCTTGTCGTCCAAATGGTTGAACTTCAAAAAATGCCAATAGGCCTTGGCTGTCAAAGCAAAACCGTTGGGGATTCTTATGCCCTGCGAGGTCAAATGGCAATACATTTCCCCAAGAGAAGCATTCTTGCCCCCCACCAAAGCAACGTCGTCTTTGCCGATTTCATCCAACCACAAAAGATATTTTTCGTTCTTTTCTTTTTCCATAAAAAATTTGTTTGATTATGAATTATAACACGAAACAATTATCCGCTGTTACGGAACCGGCTATTTCGGGCCTATATTTCCATAACTAAATTCCGATGATTTTCCAGGCCCTGGGCGTAGAGCTGCTCGACTTGTGCCTGGACAAAAGGCTCCCCGTAAATACGTAAATCGTCGATTATGCCCCTTACAAACGCTTGGTCTCTCGAATAGCGGGCCATCAAAGCAACTGCGCCGCCGACATCCCTCGCCGAATACGTGCTGTTCGTTCCATTCAGGTATCCGTCAATATATAGTTGAGCGACATCCGGATTCGCGTTAGCGTTAAAAACAAAAACATAATGATGCCACGCGTTCAAATAAGAAGAAACTCCGACCCCTGATCCGTAGTCTTTCCAGGTAGTGTCATAAAATCGAAAATTGCCTCCGTTCAGACCGATGAGCAATCTGCCTGTTTCAATATCGAGTATGAAGTCAGTGCCATCATAAACGAGAAAGTTCGCCCAAAAAGCAATCGTCAAATTGCCTCCGTTGTTCGTCGAAATGCCCGTAAGATTGAGATAATCATTCACCCCGTCAAAGGAGAGGGCCTTGTCCACCACGCCGTCAACCACCGTGGCTCCCGAGATGGTGCCGTTGTTGTCGTTGCCCGAATCATCATAGACGGTTGTTCCGGAGATGTTGTCAAAGGTCCAGATGCCAACGGCACTTGATCCCAGGGAGTGGCTCACGCTTCCGGCCCAGGAGAGAGTCTTGGCCAGCCTGGCTTTCTGGGTGGCGGTGGGAAAGGACACGATTACAATGGAGGCTAAGATGCCGATGATGGCTATTACGACAAGGAGTTCGATGAGGGTGAAGGCTCTGTTGCTATTCATTGGTTTTATGTTCGTTGAACTTCTAAAATCCGGTGTCGACACCGGATTTTAGGATGGGCTCAACAATGATTTTTCAATTTCTAAAAGTCTGTTATATTTGGCCATTCTCACTGACTGACTCAAGCCTCCCGCTTTGATGAAGTCAGCGGCCACGGCCACGGCCAGATCGGCGATAAAACTGTCTTCGGTTTCGCCGGCTCTGTGCGAAACAATGATTTTCCAGCCGAATTCCTTGGCCAGCGCCACTGCCTGTAATGTTTCCCAAACCGTGCCGATTTGATTCGGCTTGATAATTACTCCGTTGCAAAGGCCGTTTTCTTGGGCGTATCGTATTCTTTGCGAATTGGTTACAGTGAGGTCGTCTCCGATAACTTTTAATCCCTGGTTTTCAGTTTTCGCCTTAAAATTATGCCAGTTTGCCGCGTCGTCCTGGCTGAAAAGGTCTTCGATAAAACTTACCGGATACCGGCCGGTGATTTCATCGTAAAAATCCGCCAACCCGGCAGCCTCGATTTCCCGCCCGTCAAAAAAATAGATTTGGTTTTGAAAAAATTCTGAAGCGGCAATGTCCAGATAGATTTTCGCGCCTTTATTGCCGGATTCGTCAATCGCTCTGTTTAAAAAAGAAAGAGCCTCCTCTGAATTTAAATTTTTTAAAGCAAAAGCCCCTTCAACGCCCGCCTCGAAAGCGTCTTTACCCAGATCCTTCTCCAAAATGCTTTTTAGCGCGTTGAAAATCATTCGTCCGGCTGCGAAATTTTTTTCAAAGCTGTTTTTTTGAGGCACAACAATGAACTCCTGTATGCTCGCCTTTCCCTTGCCGTGCCTGCCACCCTCCAGACATAACATAGCTGGAACAGGCATTTTGTTCGCCACTGCGGGAGAAGAAAAAATTTCCCGCGAGAGATAATCAAAAAGTTCCTGATTGCTCTCAAAAGCGGCGGCCCGGGCGAAAGCTATGGACAATGCGAGCATGGCATTGGCCCCCAGGCTTGATTTGTTTCCCGTGCCGTCCTGTTTGATTAAAAAGCCATCGAACTCTTCCTGGCCGGAAAAATCGCGGCCCTTAAGCAAAGATTCAATCTCAACTATCTTCTTGACTGCCTCGTGTGCCGGAATTTCCACGGCCTCGTAATCGCCCGTGGAAACGCCCGAAGGCGCCGAGGCGATAAACCGGCCCTTATCCGTTACCAGACAAACCTCCACCGTAGGGTTTCCCTTAGAAGTAAGGATTTCTCTGGCTTCGATAAAATCAATTTTCATGCTTCGGTTTGCTTCTTATGATTTCCGCAGATACTCATACGCGCTCAAAGCGGCTACCGCCCCCTGGCCCGCCGCCACTATCATCTGTTTGAATTTCGTATCATTGCAATCGCCCGGAGCGAAAATACCCTTGCGCGATGTCTCCATTGTTAATGGGTTTACGGATATTTCTTTGCTTTTGTTCAATTTTACGAGCTTGCCCAAGAATTCGCTGGCAGCCAAAGAGCCGATTTGCGCGAAAACCCCTTCCATAGGTTGCTGAAAAACTTTCCGGTCGACAAGGTTTTCATAAACGATTGCCTGCACTTTTCCTTTGCCTTCTATTCTTCGCAGCTCCGTGTTCAAGAGAGCGTCGATTATACCCGTGTCTTTTGCTTCCGTCTGTAACAGTTCATCGGCTGAAAACCTGGAGCCGTTGTCGAAAATAAAAACTTTTTTGGCATACTTCGCCAAGTCCAAAGCAGCTTCGAAGCCGGCATTGCCCCCGCCTATCACTGCTACCTGTTTGTCTTTAAAAAACGGAGCGTCGCAAATACTGCAATAAGACAACCCCTTGCCCAAAAATTCTTTTTCGCCCTCGATGTTCAGCTTCCTGGCGGATCTGCCGGTGGCGATAATCAAGGCCTTACCGGCATATTCCGCGTTCTTGTCCGTCCGCAGGCTGAAAGAACCGCCCGGGCGGCTCTCAATCGCGAACACCTTTTCATTGGTTTTTATTTCAATCTCAAAACCGCGCAAATGTTTTTCCAGCTTTTGCATCAAAACCATTCCGCTCACAGCCATCTCGCCCGGCCAGTTATCAACGCGGCCGGTAGAGCCGATTTGGCCAAAAAAATCCCTGGTTATCAGCAAGGTATTCAGCTTTTTACGAGCGGCGTAGATACCCGCGGTTATGCCCGCGGGCCCGCCGCCGATGATGATTAAATCGTGCATAAAAATCATTTTATTACATTGGCTATCTCCTCAATCAGATCCACAGCGGTCATACCCGGACCGTATTTTTTCGCCGCCGCCTCCCCCGCCTTGCCGTTGATGTAGCTTGCGGCCTGGGCCGCCAGGAACGGCTCTATGCCCTGCGCCAGTAAAGAACCGGCAATCCCCGCCAAAGTATCCCCGGTACCCCCGACAGTCATAAAGGGCGAACCGCCCTCGTCAATCGCCGCTTCCTGGCCGTCTGATATAATATCGCGATTGCCCTTCAGCACTATCACGCATCCCAGCCGGGCCGCTTCCTCCTGCACCACCCTGATTTTTTCCTCAAAACCAGCTTCGCGGATATCACGGCCGGTTAAAACGAAAAATTCATAGGCATGGGGCGTAAAAACAAAATGTCTGTCTTTTACAACGGCTAAATTTTTAGCAACCGCGTGGATGCCGTCAGCGTCGATAACCGCACGAATGTAAGTTTGCCCCAGATAACTCAAAATAGCTTCTTTGGTTTCTTCCGAGCGGCCCATTCCCCCGCCCAAAACAACCGCAGTCCTGCCGCCCGCCACCTCTTTCGCGGATTCGGTAAAGCTTAAAATAGTCGGCAAATCTTCGTTGTCAAACCAGTCTCCCTTGAAAGGATAGGCCGCCAGATTGGGCGAAAAGCCGGCGATAATATCAGCCGCTCTCCTGGGCGCCAGAATATGCGTCATATCAACACCCGCTCTGAAAGCGGCCATAGCGGACAATGCCGGAGAACCCGTGTAAAAATTACCTCCGCCAACTACCAGCAAAAGCCCGTAATCATACTTGTGGCTTTCCGGTTTCCGGGTATAATAAACTTTTTTGAGAATGTCTTTGGTAATTTTTTGCATAAATTATTTTATTTTTTTAATCCATTCTTTCAGCACCGGCCCGTATTTCGGGTGCCTCAAACATAAAGTAAGATTGCTTTTCAGCCACTCCTGCGTATTGCCGCATTCGAGCCATTCTCCTTCGATTTCGCATCCGTAAACCATCTTGCCATCGGCCAGCATCAGTTTGACCGCTTCAGCTAAAATAATCTCCCCCTTGGCGTTAGGCTGGGTTTTCTTCAAATAATGGAAGATTTCTTCGGTAAAAACATAGCGACCGCACATGGCCAGGTCCGAAGGAGCCTGCCCCATGGGCGGCTTCTCAGTAATTTCCTTGATTTTATAAATATTGCTGGCGATCTTTTCCACGCCAGCCACTCCGTAAAAAGGCAATTTCTCCGGAGACACTTTTTTCAGGCCGACCACGGTTTTCTGCGAAGTTTTGAAAATATTGAGCAGCTGGCTAAGAGGCGGTGTCTTGGATGAAAAAACATCGTCAAAAAAAGCGACTGCGCAAGCTCCCTTGCCGACAGCCTTTTCAGCCCTCAAAACCGCGTCCCCGTCGCCCCTGGGTAAAGGCTGAACCACCGAAGATATGGCGACGTTCTCCAGGCCAGCTGAAACGTTTTTCAGCTTTTCCAAGACATCCTTAGCCCCCCTTTCCTCCAAAACCTCTTCAAACTTGGCGTCTTTTTGAAAATATCCGGCAATGTTTTTAGAGGCCTCGTTGACCACGAAGATTACTTCTTCCATCCCGGCTTCCCTGGCCTCATCCACGACATAACTTACCATTGGAGCGTCCGCCAGAGGCAGAAATTGTTTGGGCACGGCTTTGCTCAACGGCAGGAAGCGGGTGCCTAGCCCAGCGGCGGGCAAAATAATTTTTTTGATTTCCGAAGACATATTTATATATTATTAAAAATGCCGACACCCACAGTGCCCACCGCGAGTTATAAATCTTTTTTCAAAAACGCCGGCACTTCCCATTCGGCCTCCCTTTCCCACTCTCTATCCCTTTCTTCTTCATCGGCTTTCTTTACCTCCACGGCGTTCCGGCGAATTTTTATTCTCTCCTCTTTCTCCGGCGGAGCGAGTCTGGAATTTCTTGATTTTCGCGATGATTTTTTTATTGCCGGTCCGCTCTTCCCGCCACTGCCTTGTTTCACGCCGCTGGCAGGCGTTTCTCCGCCATTGGCCGCGTTTGAAACCGGATCGTCGTCGCTCACCGCCAGGAGCAGTATTTTTACTTTTCCCTGAAAAGACGGAGATTCGGTGATGCCGAAGATAATCTTAGCCTTAGGATTCAAAGCAGCGATGTTATTACTGATGATTTCTATTTCTTTCAGCCCCAGGTCCTTGCCTCCGGTAATATTGAATAAAATTCTTTTCACGTTCAGCGGAGCGCCCTGGGCGAACGGGCTCTGGAAAATATTTTTAACCACTTCTTCGGCCCTCAACGGCCCCTGGGCCGTTCCCTGGCCGAAAAATAACTTTTTACCGCGTTTTTCCAGAATGGTTTTCAAGTCAGCGAAATCGATGTTAATAAGCCCGGGTTTTACGATGACTTGCAGCAAATCATTCAGCCATAAAGCGAACATCTGGTTCAACAAAGACAGGGATTTCTTCAAAGGAGTTTTCTTGTCAACCAGCAGAAATATCCTTTCATTGGGAACCACCATTACTCCGGACAGCTTTTTCTCCAGGATTTCCAACGCTTTATTCGCCAGCCGGGTCTTTTTTTCTCCCTCAAATGAAAAAGGCATGGTAAAAATTCCCACAGCAATGGCTTTTTGAGCTTCAGCCACCTCCGCGAATACGGAGCTGGCCCCTGAGGCCACTCCCCCGCCCAGAGAGCCCACCAAAATCACCAAATCGCAATCCTTGAAAAGACGGGTAATCTTTTCTTTTTCCTCCTGGGCCGCTTTTTGAGCCAGCTCGGGATTCAGGCCAGTGCCCAGGCCATTGGTTATTTTTTCGCCAAACTGAAAGAACTTAACCCCTTTTTTCAGTTTCCTGGAGGTCTTGAAATCGGTATCGGCGGCTACGAAACTGACTCCTTTTAAAACAGAGGCCATCTCCGAAACAATAGCGCTCCCGCCCCCGCCCAGGCCGATGAGACGGATTTTTATCTTGCGGGCCGGCGGCACCGCATCCCTAGCAGACATCTGCGAACGCGTCAAAGGAGTTTTTCGTTTTGTTGCTGTCTTTTTCTTCATTATTCTTCAGCGGATTCTTCCACTGGCGTTGATTTTTCGTTTTTTACGGCACTGATTTTTTGCTTAACATCCTGATTGCCCGGATTCAGTTCCAAAACCCTGTTCAGTAATTCCAGGGCTTTGTCTTTCTCGCCCTCTTTTTCATATACCAAAGCCAGAGAATAAAGCGAGTTAGAGTGATTGGGATACAAAGCCAGCACGGTCTGGAACTGTTCCTGCGCTTTGTCGTATTCTCCAGAATTGAAATAAATCCGACCCAGCTGAAAATGCGCGTCCACGGAAAATGGACTAAGCCGCACCAAATTCTCCAGCCGGCCCTGGGCTTCCTGCTTACTGCCTTCTTCGTCTTCCAAAAACGCCATCTGCAAATGCGCGTCCACGTAGTCGGGCTTTATTGCCACGGCCTGTTGGAAAAAGTCTTTAGCTTCATCGTTCTTTTTGTCAGCCAGTTCCAGCTTGCCCAGTTCGGTCAAAAACACGGGATTTTTTGGTTCAAGCTTCAAAGCCGCTTCAAAGCTTTTTATCGCCCACTCGCGGCTGCCCGCCACCGCTCCCTGTATCTCGCGATAAACCACTCCGGCAGTTTCATGTGCGGCGACAAGATTGGGAAATTTTTCCACGGCTATTTTGCTCTCCCGCACCGCCTCGTTTATCATTTCCGCGGCCAGCTCTTTCTCCGGCTCGGCTTTTTGGGCCTCCTGAACGAATTTCTGCAAATAGGCGCGGCTTAAAACAATCGGGTAAACCGCTCTGGCGGGCGCCACGCGCGCTGCGGTTTCGAGCTTGGGCAGATTCGCTGCCGGGTCTACCAGATATTCGCGGTAATAAGCGTCGGCCAGATAGTATTTTCCCAGAGTAAAAGAAATGAAAGCCGCTCCCACCAGAACCACCCAAAAAACAATACTGAATACCAGGCCAGCCTCGGGAAAATCTTTGAAAGAAAACGACTTTTCCCGCAAGGCCTCTCCCCAGCTCACCACGCCCAAGGCCAGCACCAGCCAGAAGATAAAAGACAAAACAGTGGTCTGATAATAGAAGAACTGCGCCGCCAAAATAGCGAGAAATGACACCAAAAGAGCGATTACTGTGATTTTCTTGTCCCCACTGACCGGATTACTACCCATCAGCTTGAACTTGAAGCTGGCTACGAAAAAATAAGAGATCAAAATAAACATTCCTATCAAGGCCAGATAGCTCAACGCGCCCAAGGCGCCGTTTTCAGCCAAAACTTCGGCCCAATAACTTCCTGTCCGGTCAAATCTCAATTGCCAGAAATCGGTTTGCAGAAAAGCGGCTGGCTTGAATTTCGCGAAAACATAATGAAGATTGGCCGTGCCTGCTCCCAAAAGCCACCTCTCTTTGAAGCCGTCAACGGCCATCTGCCAGCTGGTTCTTTCGTTCAAAAGCACTTCCTTGGGCAAACCGCCCGAGGTTACGGTTTGGTCCAGAAAAGATTTCACCGGACTGGTGAAAATAAAAACCAAAGCGATAAAGCAACACAAAGTTGCCAAAGTAAGACGGTTGACGTCGGTTTTAAAAATTCTTTTCCAGAGAGAAAAAACCAAAAACAGAACTAGAGCCAGAAGCATCGTTATCCAAGCCGGCTGAAAATCGATGATGATAAGCAGACCCAACGAGGCGAACAAAGTGAGATAAGAGACGATTTCTTTCCTGGGATTCTTGCTAAAGGCAACGAACGTTATAATCATCACCGACAGACAGGCCAGAAACATGCTCAATCCCTCAAGCGATCCGCCAGTCATGGAAAACGTCCTCAACGACATTATGGCGGGCAAATGCGAACCGAGCAGAACGTTGATCCTGCCCCACAGCCCGAAAACAGCCAGATACGCGACCAGAACGGCTAGCAGGTTTGAAGTGATGAAAATTTTCAAGACCTTATTTATATCGTCCTTAGCGATATTATTGGTAACCAGAAAATAAAAACCGGCCGCGAAATAAAGCCCGATCAGGCTGGGCCAGAAGCGGCCGTAAAAACCCAGCAAACTGGACGAACGGTCAATTCCCAAAAACGAGCTTACCGTGCTCACTATCAAGAAAACCAGAACGAACGGGTCGAGCAGGCTCCATTTGAATGACAACTTCTTGTCGTCGAAAACCATCCGGCCCAACCAAAAAACCATTCCTATCATAACCAGCGCCCCCATCAGATAAATCTTGTTGAACTCGAACGCCTCGACCGAGAACGGCAGCCAGAAAATAGGCATCAGAAAAACAAGCGCATAAATGACGAACTTTAATGGTTTTTTGAACATATATGATTGATATGTTGATATGTTGAAATATCGATATGGCGAACCTCGCGGTCCTATGGCCGAAGGCGGCTCGATATGCCAATATTTCTTTTTATATTTTATTATTTTACCCTTGAAAAAGCTTTTTTGCAAACAGCTGTCGGTATCTGGTACCGACAGACAGCTACTCGTCAATTTTTAAACCTTCCAACAACGCTTCATACTCTCTTGCCTCCATTACTTCACGAGCAAACTTTTTATAATGTTGAGAGTTCAAAATATTCTCTCCCAGCTCTTCATTGGTTCTATCAATAATTAAAGAATGACGCAAACCAGCAAAATCAGGATAACTTGAAAACGGATAACGCTCTGCGAACGCAAACGCCTCATCAAGATTTCTTATCGCCGCGTCAAAACCGCCGGGGAATAATTCAAAAACATTTTTTACCTGAATATAAACAGTGAGATATTCCAAATAAAATTGTTCACTTACCGTTTTTGATTTATAAGGCCCCTGGAAAATTCTACCCACCTCTTTGTGCCTCGTGTTTGAATAATTTGTATAACCAATGCCTAATTTTTGCATAAATTTGCTGATTCCATTCTCCTTTATTTCTTTTAAGAGAAGATGATATTGATTCTGCCCGAGAAAATAACAAATGATTTGCACAAGCGGCTCTCTTTCGGGCCAATTATTCGGCCAACCCGTCTGGAATACCGAGTCCGGCACCGAAATCTGTCTGTCGATACCAGATACCGACAACTTCAAAATGTCCCTTAGAATATTCTGTGAAGAATGAACGTCATTAAAAAACCTCAATGCCTGCATAAAACGCCACTTGTCTTTTTCATCATGAACTATATCTTGTTTTCTGTTGCCGCGATTATATACATGAACATAATCGCCCACTGTAAATGGTTCTACACGCATATTTTGTCTGTCGGTACCAGATACCGACAGCGTTAGATACCGACAGCATTAAGGGAGGCCGGAAGAAGGGCCGAAGCGAACCGATGAGCCCTGGTTATATAAGGTTTTAATTTGTTGAGCGGTGAGGGCGTAGTTGTAGATACGAACGTCATCAATAAGACCGTTAAAAAAAATGTTGGGACTTGCTACGACATTTCCTATCTTTCTGTCGTCAGCGCCATCGACTAAAAGACCGGAGGCTGATACATTACTTGATGACCGCTGGACTCCGTTAACATAAATTCTCATCGTGTCATCGCTATCGCTATAAATACCGATAACATGATACCACTGATTCAAATTGGTAATCGGAGAATTAGTTGTTTCTAGTACTGCGCTTGTTCCAGAACCAGTAGAAACCGTAGAAACACGAAACCTTATTTCATCCGTCGCATAGAGAAACAACGAATAAGCATTTGTTACACCCGTGGCGCTATTGCCTCTTTGAAGAATAGTTTGATTCGCTGTTGATTTCGGATAGACCCAAGCTGAGATAGTAATACCAGGGCTTCCGTTTAGATTCCCCGTGTCGCCTAAGTTCACATAATCATCCGTTCCGTCAAAGCTCAGGGCGCAGCCGTATTTACCCTCGCTCCACATTGTTGAGGTGGCGGGCGAGGCATCGGGATTGACAAGCCGTCCAGGATTACCGGTTTGTCCTGTTGAAGAGTTGGTCATTGAGTCCCTGACAACTGAAGTAACAGCGTCGCAAGTGGTCGCCGTATCCCGGCCGTCATTCATCTGCCACCAGGCAACGGGCGCGCCGCGATTATAGTCGTAGGCAATCTGGCTCACAGTGCGGGCGTAGTTGTAGATACGGACGTCGTCAATGATACCCTGAAAAGAATAAATCGAGCCACTAGCCCTGAACCGACCGATATAAACGTTCGCGTCCTGGTGGGTCATTGATGTGGGCGTGCCGCTGGTAGCCATGGCTCCGTTGAGATAAATCCAGGCGGTGGTTCCGTTGGACACTGCCTCTATATGATACCAGTTGTTCGCGCTCACAGCCCCGGCCGAAGTGTTTACATTAGTGCTGCCCCCGACACCAAAACTTATCGAACCATTGGTGTTCAAGTAAAGATTATATTGATAAGCCGCGGCTGCGTTCTTGCCGATTATCGTATGATAAGTCGTGGCCAAGCTGGTTGGTTTTATCCAAACGGAAATCGAGAACGGCTGACTTGCGGTAAAATCCAACGAACCGGTGTTGTTTCCCAAATCGACGTAATCATCCGTGCCGTCAAACGACAAACAGGCACCGGAATGGCAATAAGCGGCGGATTTCCACGCAGGGTCATACGAGTCCGCGGTCGCGCCAGAACCCAACGTGCCTGTATTGCCACTACCTGAAACGTCATTGGCATACTGACCGGACTTTTCGTCCATTTTCCAATGCCCCACGGGAGCCACACAATAGGAAGTATCGCCGGGCACGCAATATTCCAGAAGCGCGGCGTCGCTGGAAGTGGCAGTTTGGGGCCCGCCAGCACTGCCGAGTTTCAAGGCCGCTCCCCTGTTGTATTCTTCCTTGACTTCAGCCGGAGACAAAACAAAAGGATAAACTTTGACTTCATCGATAAACCCCTGAAAAGGATTGTTGCCCGAACCACTTGGCGACTTGTTGCCAATTCTAAAATTACCCGTGCCATCCAAACTTCCGCTTCTCGCCGCAATGGAACCACTATTATCAAGCACTCCGTCTACATACATACTTCCCAAGCCGTCTCTGTCAGCCGTGACCGTTACAAAATGCCAAGTACTGTCATTAACAGATTTGTTGCCGGCTGTCGCAAGCCATTCCGTATCCCCGATACCTAAAACAATTTTACCGCCAGAAATATACATTGCGTATCTTGTAACCGTGGCTGTCGTGGTATCGCCTTTATCGACAATAGAAGCATTGGTTACCATCGAAGTTTTTATCCAGGCAGAAATGCTGAAATCACCCGTCCCGACTTCCAATTTTGAACTGTCTCCCATATCGACATAATCATCCGTGCCGTCAAAACTTAACGCCTTGCCGAACTTGCCATTAGTGGTCCAGGTGGGATCAGCTGAAGTAACCTCGGTAGAGCTGGCCAAGGTGCCATTATTGGCACTGGGCGATTTGTCGTAAACCGTCTGGCCATAGCCCTCGTCAAGTGGCCAATAACCCAAGTAACTTCCAATCGGCGAGCCAACGGCCGGATGACCAGCGTTCATATCTTCCATAACCTGCTTTTGCGTTCGGGCGTAATTGTAAATACGCACATCGTCGATGATGCCGTCAAAATAATACTGGCTTATCGCAGCGATTTGACCAATAGAAACGTCAACAGCGCTTTCCCACGTCCAGCCGCTAAGCGTTGACGAAGCGTCTAAAACCCCGTTCACGTAAATCTTGAAATTATTGTTTTCAACGGTAGCGGCAATGTAATACCACTTGCCCAAGGAGATGGTCGTCGTGCCCGTTACAGCACTTCCTCCTCCCCTGTAAGCCGCTATCTTTCCCGGGGTTTGAGCGCCTCCGTTCGTGCCCAGAAGGGTAAGGTTCAACCCGGTGTCATCGCCAAGGCCGCTTCTCCGCGATATGATGCCAGTTCTGTAGTTCGTGGTATAACTGTCGGCTTTGATCCAGGCCGAAAGGGTCATATTGGTAAAATTGTTCAAAGCACTACCCTGCCCGACATTGACATAATCATTACTTCCGTCGAAATTCAAAGCGCTGCCGTATTTGCCGTTTGCCCACGCCGGATCAGCCGAATCAGCTGTCGCGCCCGAGCCCAACGTGCCGTTATTGCTGTTGCCGGTCGTGTCATAAGCGTATTGCCCGTTGTTTTCGTCCATTCGCCAGTGCCCGACCGGCGGCGGCCCGGATTCGTAATCCCTCATTATCTGCTCGGCTGTTCTGGCTTTGTTGTATACCTTAACGTCGTCAAACAAACCGCTGAACGGATAAGACGTTCCGTTGCTGTGCATTCCGACCCTGAAATTTCTTGTCGATGTTACCGGATCAAGATGACTTCCCCGGGTGGTTGTTTTGTCTTTCCCGTCCAAATAAATCACCACTGAACTCCCGTTCCTTACAACCGCGACGTGCGTCCAAACGCCAATGGTCAAAGCGGAGTTGGCAGCGCTTTCCTGCTTTGCTCCGGATTGAAAGGTGTTAAAGTAGAGTTTTCCGGCGCTTTGATAAAGGTAATAGCCGTCCGCCTGATAAGACCCCCGGCAAAACAGCATACTGCTTGAAACAATCGCTGCAGGATTGACCCACATCTCCACCGTAAAATTTTGAGAAGTGAAATTGAAAGTATTGGTTGTTCCGAAATCCACGCCATCATCCGTGCCGTCGAAGTATCCAGCTCTGCCGAACTTAGCGGTTGAGGTAGTGTTGGCGCCGTTGGTGGAAGTCCCGCTGTTGCTGCTGCCCGAAGAATCAACCACTTCTCCGGCCACGCCTGCCCAGCTCGCCTCGTTCATTTTCCAATAGCCAACCAAACCCTCACTGGCATTTTGTTCCTCCTGACTTGAGCCGACTTTCATTGTCGCGCCCTTGCCTCCGGCTGACTTGACGTAATCCGATTTGATCTGGCTGGCAGAGCGGGCGTAGTTGTAGATGCGCACGTCGTCTATTGAACCGCCATAATAATTAACGCCATTCCCCAACTGGCCGACGTAAACAGTGCTTTCAGCCGTGCCGCTTTTGGCCGTCCCCCCGCACTGGCTTAATGTCTGGCTTACACCATCGATATATATTTTATTATTATCCGTGTAAACACCGTTATAAAAAACCAGCGTCACATACACCCAGCGGTTAGCCAAATTTTTCGATGTCGAATCAAAACCATAAACATCGCTCTGCCCCGTATTGAAGCCGACGCACGTGCTGCTTAAAAAATAAAAACCGTAATAAGCCGAAGAATGAAAAAAGAATGGCGCTTTGGCAAAAATGCCGTTCCATTTCATCCAAAAGCTTACGGTATTATAACCGCCCGCGGTCGTGTTAACTTGCGAGGCCGTAGCTAATAAGTAATCATTACTCCCGTCAAAATACAAACATTTGCCGTTTTTGCAATCCGGCTCGTTCCTCCAAGTAGGGTCGGCGGAAGTAACTTCGGTTGAGGTGGCCAAGGTGCCGGTGTTGGCGTTGCCGGAAGCATCATAAACATACTGCCCCTGTCCCTCGTCTAACTTCCACCAGGCCACCGGGCCCGCTCCCCTATTGTTGACAGCCCAAGTAATTAAAACCCCCGAAGTGATAATCAATATTCCAACGGCAATGAATAATAATTGTTTTTTGGCTATTGACATTTTGTTTTAAACGAATATAATGAAATTACAACACTGACGGTCCGCGTATAATACGGGCCAAAGTTGGGTGCTACAGAGAAAGTCCTTTGAAAGAAGGGCTTTTTCTGTTATACTGAAATCGTGGACCTGGGCCCGTGTTGTATGCGGTAACAAGTTGGTGTTAGCACCCAACGAAGCGGGTTCGAATCCCGCCGGGTCCACGTCAGAAAATCTCTCATTCGCGAGGGATTTTTTGATTGCCGCAAAAATATCCGGCTGTGCAAGGACGGGCTTTCCGTTATTTACGGATTGTTTGGAAAATTTTGGCATAAAACTTTTTGTCTTTCTTGAAAAAATCATTCGGAAGGCCCTATACGCAAAGCAGCTCCTTCGTCATAAACCTGGCGCAACTGATCCCTGTTCAAAGCGTAATTGTATATTCTCACGTCATCGATCAATCCGTTGAACTCGAAGCCGGAAGAGTATTTACCGATATAATGATAAGTGGAAATGGTTGAACCGATGTTATTTATAGCCGTTGTCTTGCTCTGATAATCATTATCAAGATAAATTGCCAGTAAATCCTGGCTGCCGTCGAAAACGCCACAAACAAAATGCCACTGGTTGGCTGTGAATCCGGTGATAGTCTGGCTATCAACATTAATGCCATCCCCACTATAGAAGCGGATGGTATTTTCGGGATTTTCATAGCCTAATATCCAGTTTCTTCCACCATCAACAGCCGCGTAATCAGTAACAATGCCCTGGTACTGGACATAGGCTGTTTTCTTGGCCCAGGCGCAAACCGTCATGGCCGTTGAACCCAAAACCGGATCAGGAATGTTCACGTAATCGTCCGTGCCGTCGAGATTCAAAGCGCAAGAATATTTGCCCTCTACCCAGGCCGTTGAAGTGGCCGGGGAACCAGCCAGATACAGAGTGCCAGTGTTGGCGTTGCCCGAGTAATCGTAAACCGAAGAAAGAAAATTGTCACAGCTGGTTTCGTAACTCCAGGCATTGGCGCTACTAAGGGTGAGATTACGGCCGGATGAGCCCTTCAAGGTTGTTCCGGAACCCTCGTTTGTCTGCCAATATTCGGTGAGTGTCCCGGCCGAAGAAGAATAATCCATCGGGTGGGTCGCCTGATAAAGAATCTGGGCATCAGTCCAATGGTCATTGTTAGCGTAATACAGTTTGACATCCCGCACCTGGCCTTTCAAAATGGCTGTTACGCCATCCCCAAAAGCTCCCAAAGTGAGCTTATTGCCATTGGTCAAACTATCTACGTTAGCCAGAGTGCCGTAATAACCCATGGTTCCGTCCAAAAGTCCGTCAACGTATATTTTACAGTTCGCCTGTGTGTCCCTATCTATCACCCCGGCCACGTGATGCCACTTGTTGTCATTGAGAGCCGTATTGCCGTATACATAAAATTCATCCGTGCCGTCGCTGATATGGAAAAGGCCTACCTGGGTCGTCGTTCTTATCTGGAAATTATAATGGGCGCCGGTTTGCCTTTTGGCAATGACGAATTGCTGATTGGTTACGCCGCTGTCTATCTTCACCCAAGCTGAAAAAGATATATCCTGGGTTGTTATGTCGTGCACCGAAGAATTGGCCGCCTGGGCGTAATAAAGATAATTCATATCCAGGTTGGTTCCCCCGACCATTCCCTCGTCCATTTTCCAGTGAGCCACCGGCTTGCTCTGGTTGTATTGATAACGCACCTCGGCGGCCGACAAAACACGGTTATAAACACGCACTCCATCCAACCAGCCCTTATACTTGCCGCTACCAATACTGAAATTAGTCCCCGGAGAAACCGGGCTGTCAGTGGCCAAAGTAGTGCCGTATGTTTCTTCTTTACCGTCAATGTAAATTTTGGCGTTTGAAATGTCGCTCTGGCCGCTGCCGGTCACGATAAAAACGATGTGATGCCATCTACTGTCATTAAGATCAGTGGAGCCATAACGGTAATTGCTGGTATTAAGATAAATAAGGGGTTTGCTGCTATTATAATAATGAGGCGAAAAGCAAGGCACATTTCCTCCGCTATTGAGGCAAAAGAAATACCTGCCCTCGCTAGCCGGATAAGTGGAATCTATCTTAACCCAGCCCGCCACCGAATAAGGAGCAACAAGCGTGCTCAAGGTGCCGGTGGCATAATCATTGCTGCCGTCGAAATAAAGGCCTCCCCCGCCTGTCTTGCCGCCTGACAAGGGCTGGATACCCCTGGACCATGTCGGATCGTCGCCTGCAGGGCTGGAATTGGCTCCCAGGGTGGCGTTGTTATTGTTGCCTGTCTTGTCTTTGGCTGTCTGGCCGGACATTTCGTCGAGATCCCAGTAAGCGACCAGACCATCGGCAATACAGGCGGCCGGGTTGGTATCGCAGCTAATGCCCGAGGGTATCGAACCGCCCCCGGCATAAAGAGCTTTGCCGCCGTTGTAATCGCGCCGGACCTGATCGGCCGTTAAGGCATAATTATAGATGCGAAAATTATCTATCAAACCACTGAACACGCCTTCGGACGCCGTGCCGTAGTTGCCGATTTTTTTAATGGTCTGGGAGGAGTTGGCCAGGGTTTTTACCGCCAATGCCTTGCCGTTGACATAAGCATAGCAATTGGCCGTTGTCTGGCCGTCGCAAGTGACAGCCAAATGCTGCCAGCTTCCGGCAGCCAGGCCGGTTGAAGTCCAATCAGCGGAACTGTTGGCATCGTTATACAAATAAATATTGCCGACATTATTAAGCATAAGCCGGGTATAATTGCTGGCCGTATAAGCGTTGCCGTAAATGCCTCGATAACTGGCAAAACTGCTCACATTTATCCACAAGCTCACGCTCCAAGGAACGTTGTCTGATATGCTCACCGTGCCCACGTCCACATAGTCATCGCTGCCGTTAAAAACTCCGGCCATGCCGAAAACAGCTGTTGAAGTGGTATTGGCCCCGTTGACGCCTGCCCCATTGTAACTGCCCGCGCTGTCTTTAACCTCCCCACTGCTTGAAGCCCAGCTCGATTCGTCGAATTTCCACCAGACAACAGGCCCCGCCTGATTATAAAGATAACGCACCTCAGCGACCGAAAGCGCCCGGTTGTAAACTCGCACGTTATCGATCGTTCCCCTGAAAAATCTGCCCGGGGTACCGGTCGAGCCGACAAACAAATTGTAGGGCTCAGCGCTTATCGCGCCATAGCCGGCTGCCGAACTGGTGCTTATTTCAACGCCGTTCCTATACATCTTCATAAAATCGCCGGCCTTGTAAACTCCCACAATGTGATACCAAACGTCAAGAGAAGGCGTTGCCGTGTCTTTGATTTCTTTGAAAGCGGTAGTGGTATCTTGTATGGCAAAGCCAAAAGTATTGGGAACAGCATCGTTCGAAGGCGTTTCCCTTAGCCAATAACTCCCGTTATCGCCGATTGCGGCCGCCTCTTTCTGGACGATTCTCGCTCCCTGGGTGCCCACGTAAGCGTTCAGTTTCACCCAGGCCGAAACCGTCAACTCACTCATTCCCCTCAAAGAATCGGCGTCGCTTACCACCGCATAATCATTGCTGCCGTCGAAATAAAGGCCTCCCCCGCCTGTCTTGCCGCCTGACAAGGGCTGGATACCCCTGGACCATGTCGGATCGTCGCCTGCAGGGCTGGAATTGGCTCCCAGGGTGGCGTTGTTATTGTTGCCTGTCTTGTCTTTGGCTGTCTGGCCGGACATTTCGTCGAGATCCCAGTAAGCGACCAGACCCTTGTTGACGCAGTCAGCCGGGTTGCTTTCGCAGTCAACAGCCCTGGGGCCCGCGTAGAGCGCTTTTCCGGCATTATAATCCTGTCTCACCTGATCGGCATTGCGGGCGTAGTTGTATATGCGCACATCGTCGATTGAACCGGAAAAATACCCTCCGTTATACCCTCCGGTCCTGCCTATTGAAAATGGCTGGGCATCCCCGGCCGCGCTCACTGTCTGGGCAACGGTTGATACCAAAGCGCCATTTTTGTAAAACCTCACATTACTGCCGTCATAGGTAACGGACAAATGCACCCATACGCCGGAAGGAAAATTGGTCGAATTGTATACCTGCCCGGAACAAACGAACTGATAAGTCGTTCCGTTGCCCAAAGCAGTGAACCAGTCGCCGCTGGCACATATAGCGGCGCCCCTCGCCCCGAGTTCATATCTTACCGATTCGTTAGCGCCCGCGGCGGAAACCGCGGCCGCGACTACCTGGGAGCCGGTATAAGTTCCGGACGGCTTTATCCAAGCGGAAATCGAACCGGAGCTGGTAGAAGAAATACTGCCTATGGCCACATAGTCATTGACGCCGTCAAAGTTCAAAGCCGTGCCAAAAACACCACTCACCCACATGGTTGAGGTGGCTGGCGAAGCATCTGAATTGACCAGCCTACCGACAGCAACATTGTTCCTGCTATCATAAACGGAAGATCCGCTACCTTCATCCAGTTTCCAAAGGGCAATCGGCGGAATACCTTTGCTGCTTATGGCGAAAATCAAAACCGCTCCGGTCGCCAGAATAACAACGGCAATGACGATAAACAATAATTGTTTGGAAAAAAGTTTCATGTCTAATAAACAGCCTGTGAGGGTCTGACCCTCACAAGGCTTAGTTAGGGTAGATGGTTGAGGCCGCGCTGGTAATCCTGCAAAATCTGCTCGGCCGATCTGGCGTAGTTGTAGATGCGGACGTCGTCGATGAGGCCGCTAAACCAATAAGCGTTTCCGTCTTGAGCGCCAATATAAACTCCATGATTTCCAGTTTTTATTGTTCCGGTTTTGATAGCCGGAGAATCAGAAGATCTAACACCATTAATATACTTTGTGACAACATTATCATTTACCGTCACCGCCACATAATACCACTGATTCAGATCAAAAGTATAAGTATTGGAAACTATTTGCTCTATCCCGGCGGTATTCCAGTAACCAAAATATAAAAGAGTGGGCTTGATAAGAAAGCGATGATAACTCCAATTACCGGATATAGTTTGATTGGTTCCGGTATCCGCATCCATTTTAACCCAAGCTGAAACTGTAAGTTTATTGGTAGAAGAAAAATTAAAACTGTCTCCAGCACCTCCGTAGACACGATCATTCACCCCGTCAAAATACATCGCCCGGCCTATCTGGGCCGTGGTGGTGGAAAGGACGGAAGTGGTGGTGGCTGTTGATGAGTAGGCCGTGCCGGTGTTGCCTTTGCCCGAGTAATCAATGACTGAGGTTGAGCTTGTCGAATCATCGTCCAGTTTCCAGTATCCCACCAGACCGGTGGATACTTTGACTTTGGCAGTAGAGCTCGGATTGTTTTTTAATTTAGGTTGTATAGACCAAGCCGATGCCGATGACAAAGTAAGGTTATTCACCTTACCATACAAAGTTGTCTCACTCCCCTCGTCGCATCTCCAGTAGTCGGTCAAAGAACCGGTGGTTCCGGCCGTGCCAGTGTAATCAAAGGGGTGCTGGTATTGATACAATATCTGGCTGTCGGTCCAGTGGTCAGCCGAAGCATAATACAGTTTGACATCGCGCACCTGGCCGTCAAGGTAATTGCTCGTTGACCCGGACCGCCGGCCGATGGCTAAGGTGGAGGCGTTACTGATCGAACCAATGTTGGCCAGCGTTCCCGTTCTCACCGTTTCTCCGCTTTCCTGGCCGTCAATAAAAACCCTGCAGTTTCCGGCCGTATCCCTGTCAAAAACAGCTGCCAGATGATGCCATTTATTATCCCTTATTTCAACGCCGCTGCTTCTATATATCTGATAAGTATCTTCTGCGTCACGAATCACAGCGTCAACCGCATTATTGACCAGATACAAGGCGTATCCGGGAAAATACTTAGACAGGATATACATCGTTCCCGAGCTATCGGTATCCATCTTAACCCAGGCCGATATTGAAATGTCCTGGGTGGTAATATCGTGCACCGTGTTGTTGGCCGCCTGGGCATAATAAGCGGCATTTAAATCCAAATCATGGCCCAAATAAGGGTTGATTTTCAAATTGCCTCCGGCGTTGGCGGCCCAGATAACTAAAGCCCCTGTCACCAAGATAGCAAAGCTCAAAAAAATAAATAACGATTGTTTGGCAAATCTTGACATAAGTTTTTAGCTGTCGATACCAGATACCGACAAACTTTACTCTTGCGCGTCCTGTTCGCTTGGCTGGACCTGCTCTTCGGTTTGTTCTTCGACTTGCTCCTGGTCAGATTGCTCATCAGCGGCCGGTTCTGCTGTTTGCACCTCTTCCTCCTCCGCCTCTGCTGGCGTTTCCGTTTCAACTTCTTCGATTTCCTCCTCCGGCTGACTCACTGATTCGCTTTCCGTCTCCTCCGGCTCAAGAGCGGGCGCTTCGGGCACTGATATGATCTCCGCTTCTTCCTGGCCGCATTTTCCGGCCAGCGAGACCATCGCCCCAGCCTTCATCTTCAAACAATACGGCTGGCCGGTATCTTCATCATAAATGGTTATACCGGTCCTTTTTTCAGACGAGCCGACCTGCAATTCCCCTACCTCCAGTTTGGCCACCCGGACCGTGCCATCGCTTAAAATCTCCAAACCGAGATCAAACAGCCCTCCGGCGGCCTTGACCACTAACTTGCCGTCCTCCTCCTCGACAGTGAGCCTGGAAACCGAGGATAATCCTATAAAACCGGACTTAAGCATGGAGAGAACCGTCTGCTTTTCCGGAGAACGAAATTCGGGATTATCTTGGCGCACCGTATTATCGGAAACCCACTGCGATATCTCGACGAGAGACGAAGCAAGATATTTATCCGCATATTCGGCTCTTATCTCAACAAGCTGCCAGCCAGTCGAGGCCTCGGAAACGGAAAGATTCCCGCTCAAATCCCTAATCTTGTATTTGGCGTTAAGGCGGTTTATCTCGGCTCTATCGGCTTCATTTTTAAATTTGAGCTTATAGGTTTTGTAAATCGTTTCGGAAAATTCGCTCGCCTGGCTGGAGGTCGCATAATCCTCAAGAGCGATACCGACCACCGGTATGTTTTCCAAATCAAAAGTGCTGGAAGCGCCGATCGTCTTCAAATAATCCTGATTGAACCTCATGGCAAAGCCGGGTCGGGTCGAGGGCACCAGAATGTCTCCTTTCTTGATCTCGCCAGCTTCCAAAGAAACCTTGACCGGCACCCGTCCGGCCAGGGCCACCGGCATCTGCATTTCATAGCTGAATTCCTGACCGATCAAATATGCGGGCTGGGCGGAAATGACGCCGGCCAGCGACTTATCACCCAGTTTGGCCTTGCCTACTTTAAGATAATCATCACCGAAGGAAACAATCTCACCAGCTTCAACATCATCGCTTATCCTATACATTTCGGCATAATCAGCGTCAATGCCGCCCGAGAACCAAAGCTCCACCCAGTCCGTGCCATTGAACATCAGAGCCAAAGTGTCGCCATTGCCCAGCTGGCGGTTGGTAGAGCCAAGCTGCAGATTACTTGAGGCCAATGTATCCTGATCCTGAACGGTTACGGTGGCTGTGGTTGAAGCGCCGCGGATAATGACTATCTGACCATTAACGCCGTCGGCAATGGTCGGAGCGGAGCTCAAAATAACCGAGCTGGTGGCGGTGAGCGTCACATATGTCGCTCCACCGACCTGAACAGCCGTGGTGGTCGAAACCGTCTGGGTACTCGTGGCAACGAACTGCGTCTGGCCGGTTATCTGAAGGTCATCGTCAACGACCACTTTTCCAGCATTGGCGGCCGACAAAGTAAGATTATAATTTCCGAAAGGAGATTCGGTAAGGATGTAGCCGGCTCCCGAAAACTTGAAATAGGCAGATGAAGGATTAGCCATAAGCAGATCATAGGAAAAAGAAACATCTCCGGGCGAGTTGAAAGACATCGGCTGATTGGCGACAATATTGGAAGAGGTGATTTGAAAAGCCGAAGTAGTCGAGAAAGCAGTGTCTATGTTGAGATTACCAGTGTAATCAAGGTAAAACTTGGCAAAGCCGGTTGAGCTGGCTATCCTCAACTGGGTCGAGGCAGAATAGATGTCCAAGGCGGCCAGAGGCGAAGAAGTACCAATACCCACGCTTCCGCCGGCGAAAACAGCCGCGTAATTGAGGTCAGCCCCGGCTGGCTGAACCACATAGAGACCATAGTTAACCGTGTTCGTTCCCGAGCTTCCGGCAAAGTCGCCGGTTGAGCTGTCGATATAAAGGCCGTATTTGCTCAAGCCGTCGGTCGTCTGATTGATGCTCGAGTTGACGATTTCCAAGCCAATCGTCGAAGCAGTGGTCGAAGCGTCTTCCAGGATGACGACATTGCCCGCGTTGGCAGCTGAAACCGTGAGGTCATAATTCCCCGAAGCATCCTCGGTTTTTATATAACCCGGGCCCTGGAATTTTATGTAAGAGGCCGAACCGTTGCTCATTATCAAATCATAAGCCAATGAAACATCTCCGGCCGCGTTGAAGCTCGCCGGCACATTGAACTGGGCCGAAACCGAGCCGATATTGTAAAGCTCACTTGAACCCTCGTAATACTGGGCAAAAGTATTGGTGCCCGTGCCGCCTGACGGCAAAATGATTTTTGAACCGGTAAGATTGTAAGAACCCGGGGTAACATTGCTGGACAAGTCCAGATTAAGGCCGATTACATTGCCTGCCAAAGTGGTGGCCGCGCCGTAATTGGCGTTTATTATCGTGCCCAAAGTGCGGTTTTCAGTGATGTCCAGCCGGGCAGCAGGACTGGATGTGCCGATGCCCACGTTGCCATATTCATTTACAACAAGCATCGTAGCTCCACTTGAAGAAGCAATGTGCAAAGAACCAACGCCCGAAGTGCCGAGGATGTCCAAATTGTAGTTAGGAGTGGTTGTACCAAGACCCACATAGCCGCTGCCGGTGTTAGCGTAAAGCACGGGGCGAGAGGATGTTCCAACCTGTAAGCTTCCCCAGACGTCCAGCTTGGTGGCCGGGGTGGTCGTGCCGATGCCGACATTACCGCTGCTGCTTATCCTCAATCTCTCGGCGTTGTTCGTCCCAAGAATCAAACTTTTTGCATCAGTGGTTCCTATGGCCAGATCGCGGGTCGTTCCGCTGGTATTGAAGATGAAATCAGCCGATGTCCTCGCTAGACCGAAGATACTTGATCCGGTATTTCCCGTTCCCGGAGTGCTAATAACGAAATAATGGCCCGAAGCGTCATAGGTGGATAATCTGGCGTCAGCAACCGTGCCACTGCTTATGTTCTCTACCCTCAAGCCGGTGATCACATTGGTGTTATCGTAAAGATGAAGCTTTACCTGAGGGGTGGTAGTGCCAATGCCGACGTTGCCGCCGAAATAGCTCTTATCGGATTGAACGTAAACACCGAATTTATTGGTTCCGTTGAGCGATTTCACGTATAAGCCATACTCGTTATCAATGGCTGAACTGACAGCATAGGTGGCATCATTATTGGTGAAATGATAATAATTGGTGATCGTTCCCGCGTCTCCCCTAGGGACGGACAAAAAGGCGTAATAGTTGTCCAAAGTTCCCGAGGAGGCCATGTCCCCCCTGTTCTGGAAACCGACGAAATGGTTGTAATTGTATGTTCCAGTCAATCTTGTCTGAACGTCGAATGAGGCGTAGGCCTTAGTGGAACGGTTAAAATTAGTGTAATCGATAATTCCGTGTTCATTGGTGCTGTTTTCAGCGCCAATGCTCCTGTTCAAATATATGGCCGGACCGTTTTCGGCTATTCCGGTATCGTCATAATATGAATTCCCGGTGGGAGAAACTATCAGACGATTATTAATTTTGAGAGAGCCGGCCTGGTTCAGGGTGAGCATAGAAGAGCCGGTTGAGGAAGCAACGTGGAAAGAATCAGTGCCAGCTAAACCCAGAATATCCAAACGGTAATTCGGGGTTGAGGTGCCAATGCCCACTCTCTGGCTGCCAGTATCAACCATGAAGGTTGGCGTGATGAGCGGGGTGGTGGAGGTGCCCACTCTGAAACTACCCACAACATCGAGTTTTGTCTGGGGCGTGGAGGTGCCAATACCCACATTACCACCAAAGTAGTTCGTGCCCCCGGCCGAATAAATGGAGAAATTGTTGGTCGTGCCGGATACCGTCTGGTCGGCCAGATATATACCGTAATGATTGGTTATGGTGCCAGCGTTCGTCGGAGCGGCAAAATAAGCGCCGTAGCTTGTGCCTATCTGCCCGCCCGCGCTGTTTTCCAAATCATAATAAAAGCCCGCTGCCGTGCCAATGGTTCCGTTATAGCCGACAACCCCGGTCGCGCCATTTTCAATGTTGGCGTAAACGACCTGGGCTGTTGTCATATTGGCCGCTCCGGTTGCGCCAGAATCGTTCTGGGCATAATTCTGCAATCTGAATCTCCCGGCTCTGGCCGTGGTGATGTTTCCGGTCCCGGATGAATTAGCCCAGTTGCTCACATTGGCCTGCAACCCGTAAAAAAACGAGGAAGCCCTGTTATAATTCACGCCATTAGCCCAGATTGTCTTCAAAGCAGTGCTGGTGGCATAATTAGACAGATTTGAAACAATACCATCGCCTGAAGTTATAACTCCCGAACCCTGCAACTGAACAGTCACATTATTGCCGCCAATGGCTGCGATCGGATAGGTGTTACTTGAGTCCAAATAAACGTCCTCGCTCTGTCCGTAATAAACACTATACGAAGCATCGCCGGAAGGAGCAAGGTAATAATTCTGCGCCTGTTGATAATAATAAGTCGGAGTGACAGCACTCGCTCCGGTTTCTCTTGAATCTGTATGAAGCTTAGCCTGGGGGCTGGTGGTGCCGATGCCGACATTACCGGCTATATCAATGTATAATGCTTCGGTCGTTGAAGTCGAGATTCTTAACAAAGGGCTTGTTGAGTAAGGATTTCCGGCTACCGAAAGCAAGGCCGTCGGGGTGGTCGTGCCGATGCCGACCCTGGCATTCTGCAAGTTAGCGGTATATCCGGTTGATTCGCCATATACGGTCAAAACGGCATTACCGTCCAAGGCAACGCTCAAGCTCTCTGCCGTGCCCGTGGCCGAAGAGGTTGCCACAATGTTCATATTGACGAAATTGACTGCACCAGAATCAGCGTCAATCTCCAACGGCCCGATCTCCATATTCTTGCCCATAACTATCTTCTCTGCGCCGTCGGTGGTGTCGAAGGTAAGATAGGTATTTGAGTTCTCCCCTATCGTCATGGCAGACGTCTGGTTGTCGGGCAAGCCGAAGCTTAACAGACCGTATTCGTTGATTGACAATTGGTTGGCTCCGGTAGAAGAAGCTATGTGCAAGCTCGGCCAGGCGGCCCTGGCCAAAATATCAAGTCTGGCCGAAGGACTCGATGTGCCGATGCCCACATTGCCGTATTGGCCGACCATAAACAACGAGGCGCCGGTAGAAGAAGCGATAGCAAAAGAAGCAACCGAAGAAGTGCCGGTTATGGCCAAAAGAGCGGAAGGAGAGGAGGTGGAAATGCCAAGAGAGCCGGTTTGAGTAATGGTTAGTTTTTCAACTCCCGCGCCCGAAGAGCTGTTCCAAAAAGACAGCCGCTGATTATCGGGCTGATTGATCGACCAGGTGGATGTGCCAATGTTCACGGTCGAGAACCAGCCCTCATTCCAGCGATAATTGGTAGTGCCGACGTTGTAGGTATTGGTGGCCGAAGGAACAAGATTGCCAGCGATAGTGGTAGTGCCGTTGACATTAAGATAGCCGGCAGTGAGAACATTGGAAACATAGAGATCAGTGGTGGTGGCGTTGCCTCCGATGAAAAGATTACCGGTTGTGGTGGTATTACCTCTAAAAAAGGTATCCCCTTCCACGGCTAATTTGGCTACGGGAGAAGTAGTGGCGATGCCTACCTTGCCACTAACTATTATTCCATTTTCTGGGGCAGCAGAACCTGAAGCACTGCTGGCATACGAACCTACGGAAAAACCACCATTTCCAGACGAACGGACAAAATTAGTTCCGCTGAATCTTAACGATACGCCATTACCAGCATTAGCATCAAACAACATTCCAAAAGTTCCGACGCCTGTGCGTGTAACTTGAAATAAATTCGTCGTCGCCGTTCCAACGACATGGAAATTAGCCGAAGGCGTGGTCGTGCCGATACCGACGTTGCCATATTCATTGACGGCAAGCATACTGGATCCGCTCGAGGAAGCGATGTGCAAAGAACCGGTGCCGGAGGCGCCAAGAATATCCAGAACATAGTTTGGTGTGGTTGTTCCAACACCCACTTTCACCGCGTTAACTCCTGTTCCACCCAAGATCAAGGCGCTGCTGGCCGCCACCTGGCACTCGTAGCCCAGACAAGCCGCATTGGTAAGACTGGCCGAAGTTCCAGTGTATCCGGCGTTATAGCCGATAAAGGTATTGGCAGAGCCGGTGGTGTTGCTTCGCCCCGCGTTACCGCCCAAAGCCACGTTGTATCTTCCCTCGCTGTCGATCCCCCACCATCCGGTGGCGTCGTCAGCCACAAAAGCTTTGACTATATTAAAGGTATCGGCGGTAACTCCGGAAATAGTATAAGAGCCGTTGTAATTGGTCGTGCCGTAAATCTGAACAATCGTGCCGTTATTCAGATTATGGCTTTCTGAAGTAACCGTGGTGTTGCCCCCGCCCGCATCAGTGAAAGCGGTAATGGCCTTGCTTGTCGGCAAATTACCGAACAGAGCATAGCTACCCAAAGCCACGTTAGAATAACCCGTGGTGTTGGAAAGCAAAGCGCTGTTGCCCGCGGCCAGATTATCGTAACCTGTGGTATTGGAAAGCATAGCCGAAACTCCCAAAGCACTGTTGCCATAGCCCGCAGTATTCAGATAAAGGGCGCTTGAGCCGACCGCTGTATTAGTATAGCCGGAGATGTTGGAATAAAGGGCATTGGCTCCCATGGCCGCGTTCTGGTAGCCGGTGGTATTGAAAAACAAAGAATTAAAGCCCATGGCACTGTTAGTGTAGCCGGTATTATTGCTGTAAAGGGCATTGGCTCCCATGGCGCTGTTTTGATATCCGGTTGTGTTGGAAAAGCCGGCGTTAGCTCCCACAAAAGCGTTAAACAAACCCTGACTACCCACTCCGGAGACATTGTTGACCCGTCCGGTGTTGGTGCCGACAAAAAGATTGTTGGCATTATCGGAATGAATGCGAAGCAATTCCGTTCCTCCGTTCGACAAAAGCTTTATCAAAGGATTAGTGTTGGATTGAGAAGAATTCGCCCGAACGACAAATTCGGTAGCGTCTTTGTTGCCCGCTATCTCAAGCTTGGCTCCAGGGCTTGAAGTACCAATACCCACATTGCCGTACTGGTCAACCATTAACATTGAAGCGCCGGAAGAAGAAGCAACATTAAAAGCATTGACGCCGGACGAACCCGCTATAGAGAATTTGGCGGCCGGAGTCGAGGTGCCGATGCCAACAGTGGCCGAACCAGTATTGGCGATAAACAACGGGGTAAGAACCGGCGTAGTGGAAGTGCCGACCTGAAAGCTTCCCCAAACATCTAATTTTGCGGCCGGAGTAGTGGTGCCGACGCCTAATCTATTAGTAGTGTCATTCCAGTATAGGTTTGAATTATCTTCCAACAGCATACCGCCCGAACCGATAAACGGTATCGAGCCCTGCGTCAACGAAGCAACGTAAAAACTGCTGTTAGCATCAAGAGACAAGTTGCCGTTATTAAGATTAAAATTCCCGTCAGTAAGCGTTATGCCTCCTGAGGTAATATTCAAATTGCCCGAATCCAAAACAACGTCCGCCGTATTGACGGAAATATTGCCAGCCGATGTCATTCCTTCTTCAGTGTAAAAAATGCCGGTAGTGGTGGCATTGCCCCGCAAAAAACTGTCCCCCTCAACGGCAAATCTGGCCACCGGGCTACTTGTCCCGATACCCACGTTGCCGGCCGAAGTGACATTTAGAAAAGCGTCATCCGATGACGAAGATACTCTGAATAGATCGGCGCTCTGGCCGGCAGATCCCCAAACATCCAAAGATATTACCGTGGTAGTCGAAGAATCGTTTTGAATAAAAAACGGCTGATTGATGTCAAAGCGATCGGCGGTGGAATCCCAGGTTATTAGGGCATTGGGCACGACCGTGCCTCTGAAAAAAATCAAATTCGCGTTTTCATTGTCAGCGGTAATATTATCGGCATTAAGCACAAAGTTGGCGCTGGCTGTTCCGCCAAGCGTGCTTGAGGCAGCCTCTATGCTGGTGGCTACCAGCGTGCCAGTATAAACAAAATCCCAAAAATAAGCCGGCGAGCCTAAGTTGCGCACCGCGTTTTGATCAGGGACAAAATCGGAAGCCACGGCCGAATTCACGACAAGATAAGCCGTGGATGATGTGCCCAAAACAATGGAACTGCCGTTTACCTGCAGACTGCCGCCAATAAAATGATCACCGCTGGTAGTGGCATTACCGCCAACGAATAGATTCCCGGTTGTCGTCGCGTTTCCCGCAACATCAAGATACCCAGCAGTTAGAATGTTCGAAATGTAAAGGTTGGTGGTTGTCGTATTGCCTCCCACGAAAAAATCGCCGGTAGTGGTTGTATTCCCCCGGAAAAAGGTGTTCCCTTCTACGGCCAGCTTGGCTACAGGAGAGGAAGTGCCGATGCCTACGTTTCCAGTCAAACTTATGGTTGAAGAAGCGGTAAGAGAAACATCTCCTGCGGTATTAATGGCCAAGCGGGCGATTTCTCCCTGATACAAGCCATAAGCCGAGCTTGTCGCGAATTTTTGAGTAAGATTGCCCGCTGAAGACAGAATAATATCGCCGCTCGTATCTGTTTTTATGGTGAGCGGGGCGGAAACAACTTGCCATACGGAAGCGGCGTTAGCGGTAAGACTCAAGGCTCCGGTGGAGGTCGCTGAAACATCTCCGGTGGAGGAAACCTCAAGAATGAGATAATTTGAGCCATCGTAAGCAACCCTTAACTGCGGAGAAGAAGTGGAGGTTATCGTTATAGCTCCGCCTTTTGCAATCTCAAAAACAACATTGCCCGCGTCCTTGAACTGCGCTATCTGCCCCGAACCCGTCTGATTCAAAGTCAAAATCGGCGAAGAGCTTGAAGCTGAAAACGAAACAACTCCTCCTCCGCTTTGGCTGCCCCCTATCGTCAAGTCGCCCGCGATCTCAAGATCTTTGCGCACTATGACATCGGAAAGAAAATCAGCAAAAGCGTTTACTGTCAAAACATCGCTTGAAGTCTCGCCGATTTCAGCCGAACCCCCGACCGACAAATTTCTGATGCCCACCGAGCCGCTCACTCCCAAAGTATTTAAATTGGCTCCCCCGCCGACTTGAATACCGGTCGAGCCGACATAAACCGGTGAAGCAGCCGCCACTGAATAAACCGGTGGGACCGATTGTATCTTGGCGGCCAAATCCTGCAAGCCCACAATGCTTGCGTAATTTTTCTGCAATTCCGTTACCTGTCCTTTCAATAGTGCCAGCGAGGCGTCATCAATGCGCAAAATCTCACGGGTGATTTCTTTAGTCGGCTGAATCAGCGTTTCCCGAGGCGCGGATTCGGATGTCCCTTTAACAGGCGAAACTTGAACGATTGATTGTTCCGCGGAAGCGGGTAAAACTTGTTCTTCCTCAACGGCCTCTTCCTCATCATCGTCCGGAAACGGATCGAACGGCTCTATATTAATGGTTCGCGACGGCTTTTCGGCAATCGGCCGGGTCTCTCCTTTCCACCAGGGATTCATCACGAATTCATAACCGTTTTTTATATCTTCGCCGACTTTATCTGATATATATGTAAGGAATCTTAACCTGTCCATTGTATTCTGTACGCCCTCGACGATTTTATTATCAACCGCATCCGCGCTGGATATTATCTTTCCCCATAATGACTGGGTTGTCTGTTGAAAATTATCAGCTCCCGATGAAGCCAGATAGCCCGTTACGTAAGCGATGGCATAAGCGGCATCTTCGGTTTTGAGGCTGGCCTGGGCGATGAAAGAACTCACTCTTTCCGTGACGCCTATAATCAAATCACCGCTGAGATCTTCCAGCCGATCCGCTATGACATCTCCCCATTGGTTAACGTGATAAGAAACAGCCTGCGAATTATAGCGCAAATTATCAGCGGCCAGTGACGAATAATCTTCCGCGACGCGTTTTAACTTCAGACTGGCATAACTTAAAAATAACTTCGCGTCTCCCCAGCCTGCCGCCAGCTGCTCGGCGAAATCATCGGCTTTTTGTTTTTGTTGAAGTCCGGTTTCAAAAGCTTTAGCGGCAAAGTCATAAAAGCTCTGCCGTGAAGCAGTCACATCGGCAAAAAATTCGTTTTCAATGAACTCCAGACGTCCAAACGTGCGTGAGGAAATCGAATTTCGATATTCAAAAGTTTTCTCTTGGCCGGCGGCGAAAAATTTTTCTACCGTATGCTTCGCGCCCCGAGACAGCGCAAATAATTCATAGCTCTGCTGTTGAAATCTTTCCCACTCCCCTGCCAAATAGCTCTGTAAAAAATAATTGCCGTAACGCAAATTATCAGCGGCCAGCGACGAATAATCTTCCGCGACGCGTTTCAATTCCAGGCCGATGTCGCTCAAAGATGATTCGACATCTCCCCAGCCTGCCGCCAGCTGCTCGGCGAAATCATCGGCTTTTTGTTTTCGGCGCTGGTATTCATCGGCAGTAAAACGATTGATAAATCCTTGAGCCAGATTGTTTTTATTTCTGAAATCCTGCCAGGTGGAAGAACAGGAAACAGCCATGGACTTTTCCAGATAATCCTCCAATATCTCCGATGCCGTGACGATATTCGTCAGATTATCTCTATTTTGCCGGACTGACTTCTCTAAATTGATTAAAGAACGAGAAACGGCCCAAGCGAACGAATTTTTAATTCTATAAAATTTTTCAGAAAATTTTTCCGCAGTCCAATAGGCTTTTTGATAATCTTTCGAAACAGAATTTTCAAGCAAGCCGGCAAATTCAGTCGCTCTTAAAACAATGCTGCCAAGCTGGGTTTCGGAATGTCCAGAAAGACTCCGCATGAAATTTTCAGCATAAGGGTAGCCAGCAGCCAGTCCCGCGGAACAAAAAATCAGAAACGCACCGAGAATCATGGCTGGTTTTTTCGCCTTAATGATAAAAATAAAATTTTGAAATGCTTCTTTTATCGGATGGAAAAGTTTTCCCGGTTGCGGCAATCTCCCTATTCTCCCTATTGCGGTAATTTTTGTCAGTCCGGGTTCAACAGGTAAACGTCGTTCACTTATGCCTAACTTAATCTTGTAATCGTCGACCCATTCTTTCTTAGTGAGCCAGTTTCGGCCGATTTTTACCGCGCGCAATTTCCCCTGTCTCGCTCGCAACCCCAAATATTCCTGCGAATACCCACTATAAATTTCAGCTTCTGCCAAAGACAGATAGACCGGCTTCTCTTCTTGAAAAGTATCGGATACGCGTATAGAACCATTGTTTCCATTTTTATCACTCACCTGACTGACGTATTTCTCGACCCATTCTTTCTTAGTGAGCCAGTTTCGGCCGATTTTTATTGCTTTAAGTTTTCCTTGCCTTGCCCGCAAACTCAAATACTCCTGAGAGTGCTCAGTATATATCGCGGCGGCCTCGGCCAGAGATATGTAATTATTGACTTTGATTTCTTGCTCTGTCATTACAATCCGATATTGGATATGGAATATATTTATATAATTTTAGCTTACATAAATGGCCTGTCAAATTAAAAAACTGTGGATAACTTTAAGCCAAAAATAAACAAAAAACCAGGCTTTAACGAGCCCGGTTTCCTGTACAAAATTCACGGCTGCGAGGCCAGGGATCGAACCTGGAGTCTTCGCGTCCAGAGCGCGACGTGTTACCAATTACACCACCTCGCAATAGTATCGGCTATGGCATTATCAGGCCTTAAGGTGTTTGCGCATTACCAGCAAAGTGGAAACCGCCCCCAACAGAGCGACAAAACCCAGCTGAAAGCCGAAAATAACCGCCAAATTACTGAAAAAATAACTAAAAATATTAAATTCGGAAAACCAATGAATCGCTTTCCCGCTTATGAAATACAGCAAAATTCCTGAAAAAGTATCAACGATTATCACGGCGAACAACCCATAGAAAAAAGTCTGAATCATAAACGGCCCCCTCACGAACCAGTCGGAAGCGCCAACAAGCTTCATAGTACTGATTTCATCTTTTAAAACAATAAAAGTAAGCTTGATAATATTTGAAGTAATGATAATTACCAAAAGGCCAAGTAAGCCGACTATGATGATCCCGACAATTTTGATACCTTTGGCGATTGCAGCCAATGTTTCAATGGCTTGCCTGTTTTTGGGTTGCTCGTAAGAAATTTTCTCTACGATATCGTTAGTGGGCGGCTCTTTCAAGAAGCCAGATATTTTCGCGTAATAATTCGGATCATCAGAATAGATGTTCAAAGACGGCAATAAAGGATTTTCCTTGGCTTCTTCCAGAGCATTCAGGTAAAGATCGTCGCTCTGGTGCTCCGCCTTGAAAATGGTAAGGGCCCTTTCCTTGGAAACGTATTCGATTGTTTTGATTTTGTCGGAAAGCGAAGAAAGACGGTTTTTAACCTCTAAAATTTCCTGCTCGGTGGTTTCGCTTTTGAAATAAACCGAAATGTCGACTTTCCGGCCCATCTCATCGAATAAAGTCCGCCCCACTCCCCTGCCTAAAAAGAAAACCAGAATAAAAAATACCGCCGTGGCCATAATGAAAATAACCTGGAAGCCCAGCCCCTTGTTACGACTAAAACTATGCCAGCCGAATTTTAAAATTCTTTTTAAATTTATGAGCATAAAATTATAAAATAAATTTTCCTTCGGGGTCATCCGAAATAATCCGACCCTGCTCCAGGGTTATTACTCTTTTTTTCAAGTTATCGACGATTTCTTTATTATGAGTGGCCAGAACAATCGTGGCGCCCATCTGGCTTATTTTTTTGAACAGCTGCACTATTCCGAAAGTGTGATAAGGATCCAAATTGCCGGTCGGCTCATCAGCGACAATAAGCTCGGGGCGATGTATCAAAGCGCGGGCAATAGCTAAACGCTGCCTTTCACCGCCAGAAAGCTCCGCGGGAAAGCTGCAAGCTCTTGTTTCTAGGCCGACAATCTCCAAAACCTGGGCTATGTCCCTGTTTATGTCAGTATCGGGTATCCCGATAACCTGCATAACATACGCCAAATTTTCAAAGACAGTTTTGGTCTGCAACAATCTGTAATCTTGGTAAACAACGCCGATTTTACGCCTTATTTTTTGCAAATCAGCGGAAACAATGCCGTGGATATCTGTCTCACGGAAGAAAACCTGGCCGCAAGTGGGCTTTTCATTGCCGGTTAAGAGTTTGATAAGCGTTGTCTTGCCAGCGCCGGATTTCCCGACAAGACAGACGAACTCTCCCTCTTGAATCGTAAAAGACACCTCTCTCACCGCTGAAATCGGCTCATTGTCGCCATTATAGATTTTCGACACGTTATCGAATTTTATCATAGTAATCTTAAATTTCAATTTCGGCCTTAACAAAGCATTCAAGGTCGCCGTTCAGAACCGCTTCCGTATTACTGGTTTCACATTCGGTGCGATGGTCTTTCACCAACTTATACGGATGGAGCACGTAAGACCTTATCTGTCCGCCGAAATCAGCGGTGCTTTTTTTATTGTCGCCTGCCCCATGGACTATTTTTGATTTTTCATTCCGAAGTTCCTGCTGCCTTTCGCTCTCCCGTAAAGCCGCGAGCTTGGCCAATAAAAAATTCAAAGCTATTTTCTTATTCATAATCTGCGTTCTCTCTATCTGCGAAGATGCTGCAAGGCCCGTAGGCAAATGCGTGAGACGAACAGCGGTTTCCCTTTTGTTGACATTCTGCCCGCCATGGCCGGCCGAACGGAAAGTTTCTATTTTCAAATCTTCGGGCTTCAAACTTACCTCGACGGTTTCGTTAGATAGTTGCGGTATCACTTCAACCTGGGCAAATGACGTATGTCTTAATTTTTTAGCTGAAAACGGAGAAATTCTTACCAGGCGATGGCCGCCGCTTTCTCTTTTCAGTAAGCCATAAGCCATTTCCCCCTTTACAACCAGAACAACTTCCTTGATGCCTATCCGGCCCTCCGGGCCTCCTCCTTCGGCGAAATTCTGGGATAATATTTTACACAGCCATTTTTTCCGCTCGCAGTATTTCTGATACATCCTTAGCAACATAGCCGCCCAATCCTGGGCATCCCTGCCGCCCGCCCCCGGCTTGATAGTAAGGATAGCTCCGTATCCGTCGTATTTGCCGTTTAAAAATATCTTTTTTTTATTCTCAAACAGTTCTTTTTCCAAAGAAGCGATCTTCACGGAAAAATTATCTTCATCTTCGGAAGTCTTAATCAATCCCAAAGCAAGCATTTCTTTCAAATCAACGATTTCTTTCGAAAAAAAGTCGAAACGCTCCGTGTCAAAGACATTGCTCCAGCGATTGGAGCTCATTAGCGATATTATTCAGTTGAATGGTATGTTTTTTCATAGGCTTTGGCTTGCTATTTCATAATAGCATTTTTCAGCAGAAAAAAAAGAGCCGATGGTCGGAATTGAACCGACAACCTTTCCCTTACGAAGGGACTGCTCTGCCAGTTGAGCTACATCGGCGCGGAATATCTTAATTATTGCTTTCTAATTTTTAAACATTGAAAATCAGAAAATATGAGCGAGAGACGGGAATCGGACCCGCGTGTTTTGCTTGGGAAGCAAACGCACTGCCATTGTGCTACTCTCGCGTTATTTAAGTTTGTCTTTTATTTTTTGCAAAAGCCCTTCGGTTTCGTCAACATCTTCTTCGATTCTTTCGGGAAAGGCGACAACCTTCTCGTCGGCCTTTCTCAAATTAAGTTCTTCCCGGGCCGCCTGTTCCAGATAGGCCGGAGAATCATCGATAAAGGCGTCTGTCTGACTTACAGGGGCATTAAGCCGCCCTTCCAAATCGCTTAAATCACGCTTGAGTTCATTGCGCCTTCGGGCCAGTTCAATATTGCCGAAAACCAAACCGATAATAAAAACCGCCAGGCCCAAAACCGTAAGGAACCACCAGGCTCGCCGGCCTTTCCGGATTCTCGTCCCCCGCGAGCCGGGTTTCTTGGATTTGTATCTTAATGATTTTTGCATTATTATAATATTCAAGAACCGCTTTCGCTTAACTATATTATTAACACAAAAATGAAAACAAAAAAAGCATTCAGGATAGTTTGGATTATTTTAATTTCATTGGTATCTTTGAGCTTGGTTATATCACTGCTTTGGCCGATTTTTTATTAAGCTCTCCAGCCTGTTTAAGCATACAGGGCCGGGGTTCAATCCCTTAGCATTTCCAGAAACACTCTGGCGGGTATCTGCACCCGCCCTTTTTTTTGCAAGTCTTTTTTGCCTCTTTTCTGAGCCTCAAGCAGCTTTTTTTTACGAGTAACATCTCCTCCGTATAATGGAGCAGTAACGTCTTTTCTCCTGGCAGAAATGTTCTCCCGCGCCACTATCTTGCCCCCGACCGCTGCCTGCAGACTCACCAAAAATTGCTGGGACGGCAAAACATCCCTTAATTTTTGGATGAACCTTTTACCGATCTCATAGGCATCATCCATGGGCACGATCTTGGCAAAAGCCTCTTCGGGCTCGCCGGCAATTAAAATATCCATTTTCACCAAATCGTTTTTTCGATATCCCGCGTATTCGAAGCTGAACGAACCATAACCTTCAGTAATCGTTTTCATCTTATCGTAAAAAGCGCCGCTGATAATCTCTCTCAAAGGAGCCTGGGCCTTTAAAAGGGATTTTTGGGGAGTTAAAAATTTCGTTTCCAGCAAAACAATATTGAAATTTTTAAAAACCGGAAACAATCCGCTGATATAGCCGTTGGGAATAATGATTTCCAAATCGGCATAAGGCTCCTGCGCCTCCTGAATCATAGCTGTGTCAGGCCAGGCCGAAGGTGAAGAAACAAACCTTTCTTCACCGGTTTTAGTGATCACCCTGAAAACCACTTGGGGAGATGTGGCCACCAACTCCAGGTCAAATTCTTCTTTAAGCCGACGGATAGTGATTTCCGCGTGCAAGGAACCCAAAAAACCGATTCGAAAGCCCCTGCCTAAAATCATTTTCGACTCGGTCGCAAAATTCAAAGCCGGATCATTAAGAGACAATTTTTCCAGGCCATCTCTTAACTGGTCAAACTCGTCGGCATTATAAGGATACAAACTTAAAAATAAAACCGGCTGTGGTTCTTTATACCCGGGAAGCGGTTTAATATCACTGTATCCGATATCCAATACATCGCGAGTTTTATCCGCTGAATTTTTTAAAATAGTTATGGTTTCCCCGACTTTAACCTTAGCAGGAATCTTAATACCGGTTTTAATGTAACCGATTTCTCCGGGGTTTAAACTGGCCGCGCGAACCAATTGAGGCATAAAATAACCAACCTCTTTGCACTCGGCCTGATAATTGGCTTGCATAAAATGTATTTTATCGCCAAAAGAGACATTTCCGTCAAAAACACGCACGTAAGCGACAACACCGGAAAAAGAATCGTATTTGGAGTCAAAGACCAGAGCTTTAAACGGCTTAACGACATTTGATACGCGCGGAGAAGGAACATTTTTAACCAAAGCTTCCAAAAGTGCCTCTATATTTTCACCGGTTTTGCCTGAAATAGCGAATATTTCTTCGGGCCCGACTTTGAGAACCTCCGCCAGTTCATCCCGGGTTTGCTCGACGCGAGCCTGTGGTAAATCGATTTTATTAACCGCGCCGATTACGACAAGTCCCTGTTTTTGAGCCTGACTTAAATTATAAAGGGTCTGTGCCTGAATTCCTTTTACCGCGTCTACTAAAAGCAAGGCGCCTTCGCAACAAGCCAATGCCCGCGATATTTCATATGAAAAATCAATATGTCCGGGAGTATCGATTAAATTTAGCACATAGTCGACTCCACTCAACCGATAATTAAGACGAACCGGATGCATTTTTATGGTAATCCCCTTTTCGCGTTCCAGGGCCATTGAGTCCAAAAATTGCTCTTTCATCTTTTCTTTATTGACCGCGCCGGTCAATTCTAAAAACCTGTCAGCCAGCGTAGACTTACCATGGTCGATATGGGAGATTATGACGAAATTTCTGATATTGTTTGGCGTATTTTTCAGATTATCTTCCATTTTGTTTTTATATAATAACTCATATCGGTTATCCAATAAATTATCGCTTCTTGTAGCCGTTCCTTACTTTAAAACGCTTAAAAAATAATACACAATACCGCCAAAGCAAAACCGGCTCCTTAAAACCCCAAGCTAAAGATAAAAAACAATAAACAAGCACCGCAGACAGGGCGGAGAAGATAATTTGCTCCAAAATCCCCAATACAGTATTAGTAAGAGTCCATTGACTGCTCACTCGCAAGCAAAGATAAGCAGTAAGAGAGCATACCAAGGTCATTACTAAGACTTTTATAAGGAAAAACTGCTCCAAAAAACGGTGCCCTTTGAAGTTAACTTTTCTTTTTAGATAGAATAGCAACCCAAAAAACTGCCATATCGCGGAAATCGATAAAGCCAAAGGCAGGCCCAAGACAGCCAAGTTATCCAACCGCTCCAGTTTCAAGATATGTGCCAAAAAGCCACTGAAAACATTGGCCGAACCTAAAATTTTTACGAAAAAATAAACTAAAAATATATTGAAAGCGATTGCAAAAACCGCGATTTTTACCGGTGTCTTCGTGTCATGGAGAGAGTAAAAAGCCCGCGCCAAAAGCGGAATAAGACAAACAGCGAAAAGCGAGAAAGCGAAAATACCCAACGAACCCGCCGTAAGGCGCGTTTCCCACCAGCCGAAATACCCGCCCCCGGAAATCCGAGTGCCGTAGAACAATCTTACTATCTGCGCCCTGAAAAGAAAAAACAAAGCGGAAAGCGGTATAATCAAAAAAATAATCCGCGAAAATATCTGGGATAATATTTTCAAGAATTTTTCATTTTCCCGGCCAGCGCAACAACGGGACAATAATGGAAACGCGGCTGTGGCGAAAGGTACGCCTATAAGCCCGACGGGTACCCCATAAAGGTTGTTAGCCAAATTGAAAATCTTGATGGAACCGGCCGCCAACGTAGAAGCAATGGCCGTAATTATTATCAGATTCAAATGATAAGCCCCCGCCCCGATGGTTCTTGGTATCATAAGCCTGAATACCTTTGCAAGACCCGCTGATTTCAATTTAAGGAACAGGCCGGGAGTAAAGCCGGTTTTTAACAAAGGAATTACTTGGATAAGCAAGTGCAGCAAAGCGCCTAAAACAACTCCCCAGGCAAGTCCGGGCAAACCCATCAAGGGTAAAAAAAATATAATGCCGACAATGATGCCCAAATTATAAAAAACAGGCGCCAGGGAAAAGGCTATGAAAAGATCGAAAAACTGCAAAACAACCGAAAAAATAGCCGAGATACCCAAAATAATCGGACTTAAAAACATTATCCGTGATAAAACAACCGTTTGGGCTTGTTGGCTCGCGCTAAAGCCCGGAACGATAACCTTAATGATAAAAGGCGCGAAAACAGCCAGCAGGAGGGAAAGCGCCGATAGAATCAGAAGAAAAAAAGTAAAAACGTTCTTGAACAAGTTTTTGGCCTCTTGCCCGTCTTTATGCCAATAATCGGCCAAAACAGGCAAAAAGGCCGCGGTGACGCCTCCGGTTATCAGAAGGCCATAAACGAAATCAGGCACGCGAAAAGCTGCCCAATAAACGTCCGCCTGGGCATTGGTTAAAAAATTGGCCAAAAAGTTATCCCTTAAAATTGCGAGAAGATAGCCCAAAAACGTAGAAAAAGCCACAAAAAAAACAGCGGCCGACACAGTTTTGGTTTTGGAATTAAGCAGCCGGTTGATCATAACGATATGCTCTATTGTAAACAAAACCCCGTTAAAAATCAAAGATTTTCAACGGGGCGAGAGCAGGTAATAAGCCGAATTCTGTGCCCCGCTTTTTAGGCGGGGTGCAATCATTTATCTGGTCCGGCAGTTGCCTGCCGAATCTTTGCGAGCTACTTTTCCGTTTCGGCAAATCCGGAGATTGTCGAAACGTTTGCTCTTGCACTCAAGTAAGGATTTGGCCGTTTCACCCCCAAAGTTTCCTATGGGGCTCACCCTAAACCATCTTGCGATGGCCGGGCGCCCGACGCCTTTCGGCGTCCAAGGCGTCTCTGTTCGCACCTCTAACCTCGCGATTGGCGGGCGTTACCCGCTACTATTACCCTACTCCTCACGGATGGGCGGAGTGTTCGGACTTTCCTCCCTTACCCTCGCGGGCAGGGCGATTGCTTTACCTACTCAAATAATATTATAACGACAAAAAGATAAAAAGTCAAACTATTTTAGAAAAGCGCCTGTTTCTTAGAAGAACTGTCGAGGGCTTCATTGACCAGCCGGTCCGCTAACTTATTGGCCTCCCGGGGCACTGCCATAAAACGAACGTTTTTCAGCTCGACTTTCAGATTCCAGGCCGTTAAAAACAAAGCTTGAATGGACGGCTCTAAAATTTTATACTCTCCCCTCATCTGCTTTACCAGAAGCTCTGAATCCGATTGAACCTCAATGGCCGTGTCTTTAATTTTTTCTTTGCCAAAAACCGCTTTGGCTTTTTTAAGACCGAAAATCAAAGCCTGATATTCGGCCTCGTTGTTGGTAGCGACGCCGAGAGACTTACTATAGGCTTTTAAAACATGCCCTTCTTCGTCGCTGAAAGCAACGCCCAAGGCCGCCTCTCCGGGATTGCCCCTTGAACCACCGTCAATGTTTATGATTAATTTCATAATGAATTTTGAATGTTAAATGTTTTGAAACTGTTTAAAATATTCTTCTAAACATTCTTTCAGGGCGTCTATCTTCTCATTCGACACCGTGAATCCGGCCGCGGGCGGGTGTCCGCCATACATCAGGAGAAACGGAGAACAACTCTTTAAGGCAGCTACCGCGTCCAGGCCATGGGCTGTTCTTACCGAGCCGCGGCTTTTTTGAACGTCTTTCCTGAAAATAAACGTTGGCTTTTTGTATTTATTGCAAAGGCGCGAAGCCACCGCTCCCGAAAGCACCCGCGACCAATGGGTCCTGCCTTCAAAAATTATCGGCGAAGACGAATCAGCGACTTTCTGGGAAATCTCCTCAACGATTTGGAAAATTTCCTGGTTGCGAGCTTCGGCTTTGCGTATCAAATCTTTAGCCAAATCAAGAAGCGGCTCCGAAGACAGCCCTTTGAGCAAAATATAACTTTCGGTGAGATGATCTTTAACCGCCGTGATATTCAAAATAGCCGTAAGCTTTTTGAAAATCTCCCGTGGAGTGCTATCGGCAAGATTCGCCGCCTTGAGCATAGCTATAATGCCCGGACGCAAAGTATCCTTTATGGTTTGGGAACCTGCTCCTATCAGCTTGGCATTGAGATCCTCCTCGGGCATCATATCAGCCACAGCGCCTATGGCTGCGAGCTCTCCAAAACCCTGTTTTAAAATCAAACTCATTCTTGTTCCTAACATTATTTCACTCAACCGATAAACCAGGCAGACTGTAGTCAATTTCTTAAACGAATAGCGGTCGCCTTTTTGCTTGGGGTCAACCACGATATCCGCGTCCGGAATCGTGCCCAAGATTTCATGATGGTCGATAACAATGATTGAAAATCCCATGGCTCGGGCTGCTTTTACTTCCTCGAAATTACCGATGCCGCAGTCCAAAACCACCAACAAGGCCGGAGCGGACGGCTTCAAAAATTGCAAGGCCGCCCTATTCAAACCGTAATCCTCGCTCTCCCACTCGGGAAAATAAACCGAAAGTTTCTGCGCGCCTAAATTCATCAGCGTTTCTTCCAGTAATAAAACCGAAGTGGTGCCGTCCAAGTCGGAATCGCCGAATAAAATAATCCGCTCGTTATCAGAAACGGCTTTTTTAATGCGCCTGGCCGCTCTTTTCAAATTTTTAATCTCGCTCATAAACAAAACCTAATGCGTCCAAACCGGGCATTCTTTCGCCGGCTAAAAAATTCAACATCGCTCCTCCGCCCGTGGAAACAAAAGAAAACCTATCAGTCAGATTGAAATAACGCAAAGCAGCCACCGTATCCCCGCCTCCCGCGAGCCTCAAGTCAGCCGAAGAATCAGCTATGGCTTGGGCTATTTCTCTGGTGCCATTGCTGAAAATCTCTTTTTCAAAACATCCCAAGGGCCCGGACCAAAATACGGACTTTGCCTCCTTAATTATATCGCGATAAAGAGAAATTGTTTCCGGGCCGATATCGAAAACGTCTTCATCTTGCCTTACCGCCCCCGGACCCGCCGCTCTTACCGGATGTTCGCCTTGCGAATCAACCGAAGCTAAAACATCGACAGGCAGGTAAATTTTCGGGTCAGTAAGATTAATCTCTTTGATAAGCGTTATCTCCTCTTCATCCGGAACCGGCTTGCCCATCCAAAGACCTTTTACCGCCAAAACAGTGTTGGCCACGTCTCCGGCCAAAAGAAGATAATCAGCTGTTTTCAGAAATCTTTTCAAAACCTTGATTTTCGTGGCTACTTTGGCTCCGCCGATCAGGACCGCCAGCGGCCGGGGCGGATTATCAAGCACGCGGGATAAAAATCCGAACTCCCGCGAAAGCTCCGGTCCGGCAAAATGTTTCATAATGCCGGGCAGGGCAACCACCGAGGCGTGCTCTCTATGACAAACGCTGAACGCCTCATTGATATAAACGTCGCCTAAAAGCGCCAGCGACCTGGCAAATTTCAAAGAATTTTTTTCCTCGCCCTCGTCAAAGCGCAGATTTTCCAATAGCAAAACATCGCCCGGTTTCATTTTTTTAACCAGCCGCATGGCATGTCTCCCCTTATTCTCCTCGCTGAACAAAACCTTGTCTCTTATAAGCTCGCTCAAACGCCGGCCGATTT
>JAQUKS010000002.1:29184-49618 GCA_028718965.1 Minisyncoccota bacterium | reverse complement strand
ACCCTTACCAGCAACGATATCAAACAAATCGGTTTTGAGGGCTTGCTGGCCAATACTTACCACCTGTACCTGCGGCCCGGGGAAAAAGTTGTCAAAAAAATGGGTGGCCTGCACGAATTTATGAATTTTAAAGGCGTGATTGCCACTGACAGCGGCGGTTTTCAGGTATTCAGCCTGGGAGCGGGCATTGAACACGGGGTGGGCAAAATCGCCAAAATCTTTCCTCAAGAAAAAAACAAAGCTCCTTTTGAGCCGAAAAAGAAAAAGAAGCCAGGCTCGCCCCGGGGCTCTTTTGTAAAAATTACCGAAGAGGGGGCGTCCTTTCGCTCGCACATTGACGGCTCGACGCATTTTCTAAGCCCGGAAAAATCAATGCAAATCCAGGAAGATTTGGGCGCTGACCTGATTTTCGCTTTTGACGAATGCACCTCGCCTTTGGCCGGCCTTGAATACACCCGAAAAGCAATGGAGCGCACCCATCGCTGGGCGGAACGCTGCCTTGCGGCAAAAAGAAAGTCTGCTGCCGGTAAAGCCGCGCCAGGTGAACAAGGGCTTTTTGGCATTATTCAGGGCGGAGAATATGAAAAACTAAGAATCCGGAGCGCTGAATTTATCGGCAAGCTGGATTTTGACGGCTTTGGCATCGGGGGCTCTTTGGGCAAAACAAAAGAAAAAATGTATCAGATTCTTGGCTGGACCATTCCCCTGCTGCCGCCGGAAAAGCCGCGCCATCTTTTGGGCATCGGGTATTTGGACGATTTCGAGCGCGCTATCAAAGCCGGAATCGATTTGTTCGACTGCGTTTATCCCACGCGCTTCGCCCGCCATGGCGTTGCCATAACCAGCCAGGGTAATCTTACTATCAGCAAGGCGGTTTTTTTGGCTGACAAAAATCCTTTGGACAAAAAATGCGCCTGCTTGACCTGCCAAAACCATACCCGCGCCTATATTTGCCACCTTTTCAGGGCCGGCGAAATAACCGGCCAGCGCCTCCTTACCACGCACAACCTCTGGTTTTTCAAACAATTTATTGATAATATAAGGCAAAAGATAGCGGACAATAAGATTTAATAAATATGTTCAAAAGAATAATTGTTTTAGCAACTGTGGCTCTGGGCGCTTTTTTCACAGCCATGATGCTTTTAAATCTGTGGAGCGAAAAAGTCCAATTTGTCTTTGATAAATCCGTCCTGGGCAAACTTACCCTCACGTCGGGAATGCTGTCTGTCGCTTTCATCGCCTTGTTGATAGTTATGAAGCTGGCCGAAAAAAAATAACGAACCGGGCCTGTCGTATAGTGGTAATATACCGCATTCGCATTGCGGGGACGGGAGTCCGATTCTCCCCAGGTCCACCTGAATCAAAAACTCCCCCGGAATTCCGGGGGAGTTTTTGATTATTTAAAGATACAAATCACAGTCCCAGAGAGGCGCCGGTGATCGTGTTCAAAAAAGACGGGATAATGAAAGCGAGAGCAACCAACGGCAATACAATGAAAACAATGCTCACAATCAGGGTGATTAAAAAATACTTCCTGGTCTTTTCAACCGACCTGTAAATAGCATCAACCTTCGCTTCCTGCTCTTCCAATTTTTTTATAATATCATCTGTTCCCATACTTTCATTTTTATTATTACATCGACTATTCGCGGCAGCAGTCAATGGCCTTTTTGACTAGCTCGCCCAGCTTGCCCCAGACGGTTTTTTTCTCCTTGTCGTGAACATTCAAGGATCCTTCGTCGATTTTTTTGGCATCGTCCACGCTAATCAATTTTTTGGCCACGCCCCAGAATAAAGAATAAAGCTGATATGACTTGGCGAACAAGTCCTCGGCTTCGGCTTTTTTGCCCTGGCCCAGAGCTTTGGTGCCTACTTCCATCAAACGCATTGACGCGGCCAGAAGATGTTTTGAAATGCACCAGACCTCTCCTTCGTATTCTTTGATAATTTTGGCCAGCAGTTCCTTGCGCATTTCCCGCGCCTCTTTGAGTAAATCGAAATATTCGGGCTTGCCTGTCTTCTCGGCGGTAAAGAAAAAATGCTCTTCAATGGAAACAAGATTCATTATGGCTATGGACAAATCCTCATCCGAAGACAAGTCCAGCATATTTTGCTTGCTTTCCTGCGCTTTTTTTATAAACTGGTCTATTTTCGCCTGTTCTAACATATTTTTCTATTTACATTTGCTTAAAAAGTATAAGATAACGCTGGCAAAGGCCAAAAAACCGATGGGTAAGACAACTTTCTGATACGGAAAATACACCTTGTTTTGATTTTTCTTCTTCAGATAATTATTCAAACGCACCGACAAAGCAAAAACAACCGTGCCTGCCAGAATGCCCAGAAGTAGCTTATCCGCGCCCCATAGCTTGTTAAAAGGATGGCCGATAATACCGGCGAAATACAGCGGCAGAATCACCGCGCCGTACCAAAGCAGGGCAATCAGCAAGCCGATTTTCCTATTTTTAATTGCCGGCTTCTTCTTAATCAGCCAGTACCAAAACCAAAGCAGCGAAGAGAACAGCAGGCCGCCAATCCAGGTGCCGGTAATCAAATCGTCAATGCCCAACCATCGGCAAAGCCCAACGCCGGCTATCGCCCCCATTGTGCATACCGGGCAGACCGCCCGGGCCGAAGCAGCTCCGAACAGGCTAAGAACAAAAAACAAAAAAAGCGCTGATTTTTTCATAAATTACTTTTATTACAATCTTATTCTACCTTTTCTTTCGCGTTTTTTCAAACTTTTGTTAAAATTATGTAATGATTAATAAAGTTTTGGGCCAGCAGGGCGAGGATATCGCGGCCGCGTATTTGGAAAAAAACAGCTATACGATTCGCGAGCGTAATTTCCGCTACAAATCATTCGGCGAGTTGGACATCGTGGCAAGCAAAAAAGGTAAAGTTGTCTTCGTTGAGGTAAAAACCCGCGCCAGGCCGTCTGATTTCTGCCCCGAAGACCAGATAACCCCCAAAAAACAAAAACAGCTTTGCAAAATGGCGCGAATCTATCTTTCCGCCAAAAAACTACCTCCCGACACTCCCTGCCAAATCGACATTATTGCCGTTGAGCTTAATGGAAACGGCCGAATAACAGCCCTGCGCCACTACCATAACGCCATTGAGGATGCCGGCTGAATTCTTGCCATTTTGTTGACAGGGACTTCTTGTTTTGCTATATTCAAGCCAAGCTCGGTTCTAAGGAACGGAGCATTTTTTGAAAAAATTATGGATTTAAAATCTTTATCTTTCGCGGTAACCGAAGTAGCTGACGAACGGGGTATTCCCCAGCAGAAAATATTCGAGGTAATCGAAGAGGCTATCGCCAGCGCTTACAAAAAAGAATACGGCAGAAAAAAACAAAAAATCGCCGCCGAACTTGACCCGAAAAACGGCGAGCTGAAATTTTGGCAGGTGAAACAGGTTGTTTCCCCGGAAATGCTTTTGTCCGAGGATGATTTGGAATCCCAAAAAGAAAGACATTTGGGCGGAGAAGAGGCCCTTGACGAAGACGGCAAAATCCGTTTCAACAGCGAACGCCACATCCTTCTGGAAGAGGCCAAAGCCATAAATCCGGAAGTCCAGGTTGGCGAAGAAATAAAACTTCCCCTGGAAACCAGAGAAGATTTCGGCCGCATCGCCGCCCAAACCGCCAAACAGGTGATTCTGCAAAAAATCAAAGAGGTGGAAAAAGAAGAAGCTTTCAAAGAGTTCAAAGACAAGGAAGGCGAAGTGGTTTCCGGAGTCGTGCAGAGAATCGAGCCCGGAGCGATTTTCCTGGATGTCGGGCGAACCTCGGCCGTTCTGCCCAGACAAGAGCAAATCTACGGAGAGAAATACCGTATCGGCCAGCGCCTCAAGCTCTATGTTCTGGAGACCGAACAGACGTCCAAAGGGCCCCAAGTTGTTGTCTCGCGCATTTACCCTAAACTGATTTCCAAACTGTTCGAGCTGGAAGTGCCGGAAATCGGCGCCAAACAGCTGGAAATCAAAGCAATCGCCCGCGAACCGGGCTCCCGTTCAAAGGTGGCCGCAACAGCCCTGGAAGAAGGCATTGACCCGATCGGCGCCCTGGTGGGACAACGCGGCACGAGAATTTTGGCTGTTATCAACGAGCTGGCCGGTGAAAAAATCGACGTGATAGAGTGGAACGAAAAAACAGAAAAATTTCTGGCGAACGCACTCTCGCCCGCCAAAGTGCTTGAGGTGCGCCTGATGCCAAAGAACAAGGCATTGGCCATTATTCCCGACGACCAGTTGTCTTTGGCCATCGGCAAAGAAGGCCAGAATGTAAGGCTGGCCGCCAAACTCACCGGCTGGAAAATCGACATCAAAAGCGCGGGGCAGGTGGAGCAGGAAATCAAAGAAGGCAAGTCCCCGGAAGAAAGCGAAACAGCGGATGAATCCGCAGGCTCTCCGGAAACGGAAGCTCCGGCTGTGGACGAAGATGAGTCCAGGGCCGAGAAACCTAAAAAAGCCAGAAAAAAGCCTGCTGGCAAAAAGACAAAAACTAAAATCGAATCCGAAATCAAAGAAGCTGAAACAGATACGACAACAGAAGATTAATTTTAATAACTCCCCTTTCAGGGGGAGTTATTTTATTAAATGTATGCTCGCCAGAATATTTTCAGCTGCCTTGGATGGCATCAACGCCCGAACAATCGAAGTTGAAGTGGCTGCCCTCAACGGCCTACGCAGTTTTAATATCGTGGGCCTGGCCGATACATCCGTTAAAGAAGCCAAAGAAAGGGTTTGTTCGGCCATCAAGTGTGTTGGCTTGAAGCCCCCAAATCAGGAAACGCGGCGCGTGGTAATAAATTTGGCGCCCGCGGATTTGAAAAAAGAGGGCGGGCACTATGACTTGCCCATTGCCCTGGGATATTTGTTGTCTTCAGGGCAAATCCGCTTTAATCCCGCTCGCAAGATTATTTTGGGAGAGCTGGCGCTTAACGGAGATTTGCGGCCTGTCAAAGGAGCTTTATCTTTCGCTTTACTGGCTGCCAAGAACGGCTGCGAGCTGATTATCCTACCAAAAGAGAATGCCCGAGAGGCCGGGCTTGTCCATCTTCTGGCCGGCAATGATGATCTGCGCGTTATCGGCGCGGCCAGCCTTAAAGAGGCAATCCTGTTTTTGGAAGGCAAGAAGGAAATAGCCGGAGAAAAAACTCCGTTAGCAGACCTTTCCAAAGAACCGTTGACAAACGAAGTTGATTTAAGCTGGATAAAAGGCCAGGAGCACAGCAAAAGAGGCATCGAAGTCGCGGGTGCGGGCGGCCATAATTTGTTTTTACAGGGCCCGCCCGGTACTGGCAAAACATTGCTGGCCAGGGCAATGGTATCCATTATGCCTTATTTGGAGCCAGAAGAACTGCTCGAGCTGGTGCAGATTTACAGCGCGGCCGGTATTCTACCGGCCAACCAATTGCCTACCCGGCGGCCGTTCAGGGCTCCGCACCACAGCGCCTCCGAGCCGGCAATCATAGGCGGAGGCTCGCCTCCCCGGCCCGGTGAAATCACTCTGGCCCACAGGGGCGTTTTGTTCCTTGATGAATTTCCCGAGTTCCACCGCAACGTTCTGGAGAGCCTGCGCCAGCCCATGGAACAAGGCGAAATAACAGTGCAAAGATCAAAGACCAATCTCACTCTGCCCGCCCGCTTTATGCTTATCGGAGCGGCCAATCCCTGCCCTTGCGGCTTTCGCAACGATCCGGAAAAACAATGCACCTGCGCTCCTGGTCAGGTGGCTGCTTATCAACGCAAACTCTCAGGGCCGCTGATGGATCGGCTGGATATCTTTTGTTGGGTTTCTCCGCTCAAGTACGAACACCTTGCCGGCGGAGAAAATCAGGAGAGCGAAAGCAGGCAAGTTAGAGAAAGAATAACTCGGGCCAGAAACATCCAGAAAAAACGGCTGCATGGCGAAGGCATTTTGACCAATGCCGAAATGACCCTGCCTTTAATAAAAAAACACTGCCAGTTAGACAGCGCTTCGCAGGCAATATTGAAAAAATCCGTTGACTCGGGATGGCTTTCCGGACGGGGCTATCATCGGGTGCTCAAAGTAAGTCGCACTATCGCCGATCTGGACGAGAGGGATAACATCATATCAGCGGACATAAACGAAGCTCTAAGCTATCGTCAGAAGGAAACCGTCAACTTACCGTGAACAGGAAATTCCGTTCCGGAATTTCCTATCTGCCCAGTTTGGCGCCAACCTTATACTTGGCAAACGGATTCTCCGCGAACCTCACGTCAAAATGCAGATGACAACCGGCTTCGCCCGCGGGTATAGTATAGCCGGTATGGCCGATATAGCCGAGCGTCTGGCCCTGATCAACGGTCTGGCCGGCTTTTACCGCGATTGTCGACAAATGGCCGTAATAAGTGACAGCGCCGTTGTTGTGCAAAACGCGCACGTAATTGCCGCCGGTCGAATCAAAACCGGTTCTCTGTACCTCTCCGGCTGCTGCGGCGAAAACCGGATCTCCGCAGCGGCTGTTGTTCAGGTCAACCGCGTTAAACCAATGCAGTCCCTGGGTGACTACACAGGGCGAAGGAATAGGAAGGATGAAATAGGTATTAGGCAAAGGCACGGAATTGTATTTGGGAACGGTCTTTGGTTTCTTGCCCCCAGGCACTATCAAGAAATCACCGGCTTTTATGTTGTCGCCGTTTCCTAACTCGTTGAAATCAATGATTTCCTGGGCCTTTGCTTGATAAAGTCTGGCGATAGAGCTTACCGTGTCGCCTTTTTGCACCATGTGCATTATGCCCGAAACCGGCAATATGACCAATTCCTGGCCTACTTTCAACAGCGATTTGGCGGTCAAATTATTGGCCCAAAGCAATGTTTCGCTGGAAATCCCGAACCTTAAAGCGACCGAGCTTACCGTGTCGCCTTTTTGCACCGAGTAAATCTCGATTTCTTTTTTAGGCCGGTCTGATTCATAGCCGCCGCTTTCTTCCAATAACGCCAAAACCCTACCCTGCACCAAAGACGGCGGAGCCACAGGCTGAAGAATATTGCCGCTGGTCATGCTTATAAATGCCTGCTCGTTCGGAGCATTGAAGCCGAAAATCAGATACTGGCTGTCATCCAGCACATCCTGGGCAAAAGACAGGCCGCTGCCGCTTCTGCCCGACAAAAAAACCACCAATGAACCGCATATCAAGGTGGCCAGGCCTAAGTATAAAAAGGGAGATTTGACGAATCTCCGAAAAGAAACAAACGCGAATTGTAGTTTTTTAGAAATAGATTTGAATATTATCGCAACAGACAAATTGGCCTTTTCGCTATCTCTAAGTAATGTTAAAATATACTCTAAAATGGCCTGAAAATCAAGATTTTTATTCACACCTTATGCACACCCGCGCATCAAGCAACAAAAATATAAATATGTCAAATAAACCAGTCCCGAAAAAATCCATGGGCCAGAATTTTCTGCGCAGCCAGACAATTGTTCAGCAAATCGTCAAAGCCGCGGACATCAAGCCAAACGATACGATAATAGAAATAGGCCCGGGCTTGGGAGCGCTTACCCTGGCTTTGGCGCAAAAAGCCGAGCAGATTATTGCCATAGAAAAAGACGAAGAAATAGCCAGAACACTGGCTAAAATTTTACGGCAGAATCAGATAAGCAACGTAAAAATTATAGAAAACGACGCGCTGTCATCGGACTTAAAGCTGCCGGCCGCAAACTACAAGCTGGTTTCCAACCTACCCTATAACATCGCCGCGGCAATAATTATGAAATTTTTGGAAGCGAAAAATCCGCCCGAGCTAATGGTGGTTATGGTGCAAAAGGAGGTCGGACAAAGAATATGCGCCAAGCCACCGAAAATGAATAAACTGGCGGTTTTCACCCGGCTTTACAGCCTACCCAAAATTATCGGCTACGCGGACAAAAAGTATTTTTACCCAAAGCCAAAGGTTGACGGTGCCATTTTGCTTATCAAGCCCTATCCCCCGGCCGCGCAATATCCGGCGCCACGCGAGCTTTTTAGTAAAATTGTCACTGCGGGTTTCAGCCAACCCCGTAAACAACTGGTTAATAACTTTACTGCTAGCCTCGCTTTTGACCGCGAAACAATTATCGGCTGGCTGAATCAAAATAATATCAAACCAAGCCAAAGAGCCGAAAGCCTTACTATCGATGACTGGCAAAAATTAACCGCTACGTTTCCCGAATAGCCGCTGTGGATATGAAATTTTACGATACTTGCCCTAAACCTGGCCAGGGGCTATAATTAAAAAATGAAAAACTTTCTGAAAGAACGAAAAATAAAAGGGCGCTATTTTTTGGCAGCCGGGCTGTTCTTAATGGCGGTATTTTTGATTATGCCACGGCACGCCTTGGCCCTGCCGTGGTATTTAAACCCTTTGGCTGATGTTTTTTCAAATCTGTTCGGCCGTCTTTTTAAATTGCTCTTGCAGCTTTCCAACGCTCTTTTAAGCTGGATGACTCAATTAGTGGGCTGGATTTTAAGCAATCCTTTCAATATTTCTTATACCCGGCCGGGAGTCACTCCGCCCGGAAATTTCATTATTGAGATAGGTTGGACGCTCTTGCGCGACCTGGTGAATATGGGCTTTATTCTGGGCCTCGCCTACATCGGCCTGGCAACGGCTTTGGACCTTGGCAAGGGATTCAATACAAAAACGACTTTTCGCAATCTTATCATCATCGCCCTGCTGATCAATTTTACTCCGGCCATTTGCGGCGTGGTAGTGGATGCAGGCAATATTCTTACCAGTTTTTTCACCCAAAGCGCTGATTTTTCGGCAATCAACGACATCTTCAACCGCCAGGAAAGCAAGCTTAGCGCCGATTGGGAGAACATTTTCACTGATAAATACGTTCTGCTCAACACGGTGATGCTGATTTTTTTCGGCATTGGCAGCGCGATGATTTTATTCCTGTATGTCTTGCTTCTTCTTGTCCGTGCTATACGCATCTGGATTCTGGTGATACTTTCCCCGGTGGCTTTTTTCGCCCGCATTTTCGGCAAAACCGAAAAATACTTTTCAATGTGGTGGAACGACTTTATTCAATGGGCATTAATTTTGCCCGTAAGCCTGGGGTTTTTCCTTTATTTGGGCCAGCAGATATTAGCAAGAACGAACGAATTGATGAACACAGCGGGAAGCAGCCCGACCGGCGCCATTAACCAGATTTTACCTTATACCGTTTCAGTGGGATTCATGGGAGCCGGATTAGTCGCAAGCGCCACCAGCATAATGCCCAAAGGCGGAGCAGCTATTTTAGGCCTGGCCGCTGGCGCAGTGGGCGTGGGCGGAGCCGGCGTGAAGATGGCTGCCAATGCAGCAGGTAAAAGCATACGGACAGTCGGCAAAGGCGTAGAAGCGGCTGGCAAAGGCGTAGAAGCGGCTGGCAAAGGCGTAGAAGCGGCTGGCAACGCGGCCGCGCAATCACCTACCAAAATCGGAAGTGCGGTGGGCGTAGCCCTGAAAGGCGTCGGAAGCGGCGTGAAGATGGCTGGCTACGCCACCAAATCTGCCGGTAATATCGTGGCAAGGACCGGAGGAAACGTCGGAGAACTTATGGAAGATACGGGAAAAGGAGCCGAGCGCGGCATAAAAAAAATCGGAGCCGGAATAAAGAACAACATCAATCCGGCCATTGAAGGATTTCGCAAAGCCGACCCTGGCATCAAAAGAGCAGCTATGAACAACTCTTTACCGGGTGAAGAAGGCCGCTTGGAAAGAATAGCCGCGGCCATAGCGGCTGTCAAAGACGGCGACGGCCTGGAAAGCCTGAACGTTTCCGACAGAAAAGGAATCATCCAGGATACTATCAGGCTGGCGCCCGAACAGATGGCCGACATTAAAAACATCGATCCGGAATTAACCGCCAAGATAATCAATGAAATCAATCCGTCGCAGGAACATAAAAAACAAATGGCCGTTTCAATAACCCCGGAAGAAACAGCCAAGTTCAGTGGCCATAAAGATTTGATGCCGTTGGCAGCCAAAATTATGGCTGAAATAAAACCCGGCCAGATAAACGCTTGGACAGGAAAAATTTTAAATACAGCAGTGGTTTCCGGCGTTGTAAACAAATTCTGGAACGGAGACCAGGTCGCCAAGGCCGCCGAGCTTTTCGGGAGCAAGTTCGCGGGCGCTTTCAGAAAAAATATCAAAAGCCAGGAATACTACGAGCAAAACAACAAAGCATTGGGTGATTTTATAAAAAGCAGCGCCGGCCAGGCTCTGGCTTTCAAGTTCCAAGAAGACAAGCCCCGGGAAACAGCGGAAAAACAGCCGACTCCCCCTTCCGGAGAAGCAGCGTAAAATCCTTGTTGTATGCTTTATCCGAGCGAACAAATGGACGAACTATTCGACAAGCTGCCGAGGGAACTGCGCGCGGCGCTTCTCTCGCGGGACAATGCCGAGACTATAAGCCAAATCGCCAAACGCTACAAAATAGCCGAGGAACAAACACCGCAGTTCGCCGCCTTAGTAGGCAATATTTTGTTGGGGCTTTTGCCGCCCGATGCATTGCCAAAAGCGCTTGAACAGGAAATAAAAATTCCCGCCGAACAAACCGTTTTTATCAGCCAGGAAGTAAACCGCCTGATTCTTTATCCGGTAAAAGACAAATTAGCGGATTTTTACAAACAGATAAGTTTCGCGCCAAGCGGCGCAATCACGCGCGCGGCATCCCCAAAAACCACCGGGGCCCCGGGGCCGGATAACGGCCGGACTTCGCCCGACAGCGGATTGGCTGACATCTACCGGGAAACAGTGGAATAAAAAGCAGGGGGACATCCCCTGCTTTTCGAATTCGAACAGGCCTCTTTGCCCTGTTTTTTTATTCTCCGGATTTCTTGATCGGGAAAATGGCAAAAGCCGAAGCGCAATTTTTGCGGTCGCCAAAGCCGAATCTCTCGTGACCCCCGCATTCGCTGATCGGATGCTGGGTAAGGTCGCCCACTGATTCGGTAAAAACTTCCGAATGGCTGCCCGGGCCACCGTCCCAGCAGGCATCGCACTCTTCCGGGGTTTCGGGTATGTTCTCCCTCGTATATTGGCAATAATCTCCGCATTTTCTGATGTCTTTCACTGAATTCTCGAAAAGCACCACGGCGCAATCGCCGTCAATATATATCGATTTGATGCTGTCGGAAAACTCAATGTCTTTTCGCTCCATTTCCACGGTGCCGTCATCTCTCTGAACCTTGATCAAAGCGTTGTTCATCTTCTTGGGAATATTCACGGGCACCATATAGGGCATGGGCAAAACAACCGAATTGTAGCGGCTGGGGCTGTTGAATTTGTCATACAAATAATCAACATGATCAGGCACGAAAACAAGACAGTCGTTAAGAAAGTTCTTGCCTGTGCAAAGCCTTACTTCGCGACAAACAACGCTTTGTTTTGAAAGAACCTGCAAGGCACTATTTGCGTCCCCCTGCCAGTCGGGCCGAACAAGTTCGAAGATCTCTATGGACGAAGCTTTGTCGCCATCTTTGAGCCGACCCAGACGATCTTGGACATTAATGGGAGCCTTGCTGGAATAAGGGTTGGCTCCCTGAAGTTCGATAGAAGCCGGCAAAGCGCCCGCACTGTATTTGTCTATTGTTTCAAGATTGAAGAAATAATCGCCCATGTTATTCGTATCAAGCGACTCTCTCACCGGCTCTCCCACGGAACAGTCCGGAGGCCTTTTGGCCGATGAAGGGTCCCCGCAATAATGGGCATCGTCCCCGAGAAGATATTCTGTATTAAAGTCAATCTCCTCCATGTTCGGATAAGCAAAACCTCCGAATATGGTTGCCAGGTATATTTTCGGTATGAAAATACTCTTTAAATCATCTCTCGCGAAGAATATTCTCAAATCTCCCGTATAATAATAGCCGCTGTGCAAAATAACCAGATAATCGTGAACTTTGCCCTTTTTGGGTTCGGTGTTCCTTATTTCGATTTCCTCGGCTAAATTGTCGAATTTCACATTGCTCAAGTTAAGGTCTTCGGAACTCGCAGCGAACGAATGGCTGCCCCCGGTCGTTTTAGAATACAAAATAACGCCCGAACCCTTGCCCTGCACTTTTATTGAAAGGGGCGGATGCGCCTTTTTTTCTCTTTTCGGCTGGGGCGGGCTACTGTTTTGGTTATGAACTAAAAGAGTTTCGTCATAATATGTTACGTCGGAATTGAAATTGGCAGCAAAATCATCATGTATGTGCACAATCTTCATGTCAAGAGTGCCGGCCTCGGAGGCGGCAATCGCTTTGCAGGAATGACGGCCGTTATTCGCTCCTCCGCTGGCATTTCTCTCGTTTTCAGTGCCGTCAGCGCCCGTTTTACCTTTTATGCTATATTCTACGGCCGAGGGCGCCCCCACCGCCGTGCTATATTTCGTGTCAGGATAAGCCAAAATCTTGGCATTCGTGACCAAACTCCCTCCTTGGGTATTCTCGCTACCCCAGAAACCTATGGCAAAAATAGGAAACTTTGAAAAATTGACTGTGGTTCCCGCAGTGTTTTCTTTGGCAATGTCGCCGAATTCGCTGAAAAGATTGGGCATGTCATAGCCCAGGAGCCGAGCTGCGCCGTCTTTAATCAAATTTTCCAAAGTGTCGCTGTCAAGAGTATTGAAGCCGAATACTCCGTGCGGATTGACGCAATCGACTATATTCGCATTATGGACGCAATCCTGGCTGGCGCTGCTCGGATCCGGAGCCGCATAGCATTTGTCAATTCCTCCGTTGCCATACAGCCCGGCCTGGGTAAACAACACGATGCCCGAACCCACCTGCTGCCTTTTAATGGTCATTATGGTAAGCTGCGGATTTATGGTTTGCAAAACCAGATAAGAGCTGGCGATTATTAACAGGCCCAGCAGGCATTTCCCGATGCGGCTTTTGGCGGCAGCCAGGGCATTGGGGCGGCCGATGGAAGTAAGATATTGAACGCCCGCGTAGATCAAAGAAAAAACTGTTGCCAAGGCGGCGATGATAATAGTCCAATTTACAACGAACCGGATAATATCAGGTAGCTTCGCCCGGCCGGTAATTACTTGCTCTGTCCCGGGGATTGCCGGAAAAACAGTTTCCAAATCCAAAGCCGCCCAGGCGAAAAACGGCGCGAGTAATGTTATTATGGCTATGGACAAAAAAATTTTATGGTATCTTTTTCGCATTTATTTGATTAGATTACCAGCTATTATACCCGCTATAATCGTATGTCTTGCCATAATACTTTTTACACCAGTTCTTTAAGACATTGTCAGCTTCGCTTTTATTTTCTCTCTTGCATTTTTTTAGATTATCGGGCTCGCAAATATATCCCGTTAAATTATCGTCAGAGTAAGACTGGCAATAAGCCGCATTTTGCAAATTCGACTTCTGGCAGCATTTATGGGTACCTGCGCAACAATCCGGCGAATTGAATTCTATTGTCTCAACCATGGCTATTCTTCTGCCGAAGTTGTCAGCATCCGCATTGGTTGGCAGCCAAAGGTCAATTCTATTGCCTTTAATGTCGCCTCCGGCGTCACAGGCGCAAAAATATTGCCCGCTTGGCGTGTTGCTATTCCATAAAATCTCTTGGCCGCCCGGCTTGTACGAATCAACAACCCATTGCGCTCCCGCTTTCGGAGCTTTGCCATTGCTTGCCGCTTCAATTATGCTTGTAAATCTTACTTTGGTTTTATAGGGCAGAATTGCCGGATCCACCGCTATCTGGCCGAAACCGATCTCCGTGCCCCTTGAACTGCATTTATGCTCGGGAAAACATTCATAAGAATAAGATGTCAAGGAAAAACTTGTTCCCGCGCCAGGGGGGCTCGTTGTGTCTATCGCGTTGCTGTCTTCTGGTGAAAAACTAATATCCTCGCCAGGATGATGATCGGCGGAAATATAGCCTCCTGTATCAACTGAAAAATCTATGGGTGTTTGATGACAGCACGTCCAATTATGTTTGCTGCCCCCGCAAAGAAAAGCCATGCATTTTTCATCGGACATTTGAACAGGCACCGGAGGACCCTGGGTTCCTTCGGACGGATAAACATACTCGGTACACAAACATTCCAGACAAGCGTCAGACAGGCCCCAGTCTCCGGTGTCCGGATTTTTGCATTTTGGGCCGCACTGGTCTTTGTGATAAATCCTGTAATTCAATTTGCCCAGAATGGATACCTTTGCAAGGCTGGGCGTCTTTTCCTCCAGACATTTGATACAGGCGTCACTGCCTTCGCCGTCGTCGCATTCGGCCTTGCAGACCTCGGACCAGGGCATTGGCCAATACTGGCCCGCGTCTATGGCAGCCTTGCAGCTCACCGGATATTTATCGCCCATCCGGCCGCTCAAAACCATTTTTTTCTCTACCTCCGACAAACTGCAATCCCGAATCATGGCCGCGGCCAAGGCGGTTTTACGGCGAATGGCTTCGGCCTGGGTTATATCCTTTCCCAGATCGCTGGTGTAACCTTTGCTCAAATCATTGGCATCCACCGGAACCATTTGGGCTATGTCTTCGTTGACAACTACTGTCGGATCGTCAAACATCGCCTTTACCCGGCCGCGTGATTCTTCCAACGAAGCGAGTATATTGGAAATAGCGGCTATGGGCCCGCTTTTATCGTCACCCAGAACAGGACACGGGCTGCCCGCGCAATCTTTTTCCGCGGGAATGGGCGCGTGCCCGCTCAACGTAATCGTTTTTACGAGAGCGTCTATCTCCAAAGTGAATTCCGGCCCGAAATCAAGCGCAACAGGCATACATTTGGTAAAATCGCAGACGAATTCCTTGTCTTTGTTCAATAAAGCGTAAATGCTCTCCAAATTCGACGAAGCATCTCTGACGTAAGAAGCGGCGTTCTGCTGTTCAACCAAAATATTGGCCATAAGCCTCACAACGCCTTCGATGGGTTCACCTATCGGAATGATCCGGTCGCATCTTACTTCACCAAAGCCCCCGCCTTGAGGTTCGAACTGGCCGACGTCCTCAACCGCTTGGACAGGCGCCTGGCTGGCTGGCTGGAAATAACTCCAGGACAAAAACACGGCCAGGAATATCGCGGCCAAAAAACCTGAAACGAATTGGAAACTGATTTTCATTATTATATTCTACTTTATTAAAGCGGTTTACTCAAATCCTGCTCCAAGCGCTCTGCCATATTGACCATCGGGGTTCGCAGCATCCAGACCAAAGCGCAATACGGCTCTTTAAGCGGCGCCAGAGTGAGAGGCAAACCGGAAATGCAGAATGGAATTTTGCAATAGCTCATGCCGCACGTGCAATTTTCGCTGGCAAAATTAACGGCCGTGGCCAATGCCCAAACGAACTGGGCCGACTGTTTCAATTCACCGGCCCTCTTGGCCATCGGCCCGATGGATTCATAGACACTCTGGTAGTCATCGAACAAGTGGATGTATTTCTCCTCATCCCAGGGCATATATAGATCAACAGACTCGGCCTTATGATATGCTTTGTCGATTTCGTTCCGTCGCTGCCGGATCTGACTGAACTGGGTTTGCAGCTGCGCGTAAAGATTGGCCACGTCCGGACAAACCGGTCCGCCCTTGCTGCCGGTCAAGGGATCGTCTGTCGCGCTGTTCCTGCCCGCGTAGCTTTCCGCCGGAGCGGCCACGCACTTGAAAGGCGTGATTTTAAGACCGCCGCCTGATCCTGCCTTGCTTTTCATGGTATCGTCATACGCTTTGCCCATTGATTCTTTCAAATTCTGAATCATTTTGATGAACTTGCCCGCATTTTCGTAAAACACCTTGGAACCTTTGATAGAAGTGACAATACCTCCCTGGGCCGCGGTGCCGGATTGGATGCCCATCAACACCGAAAGCGCCTTCATAACCCCGTTAAGCGGCGTGGCTATGTTATTGCTCTCGACGCAGAACCGACGCAGTTTTTTCATCGCCTCGGTATTATCCTGATTGTCATTGCTGATGATGTCTTTTATATTGTTCCCGAGGCCGCAGTATTTGTCGTCCCTGAAAACTCTATTGCCATTCTTATCTTGGGCGGTGCAAATGGAACTCATTTTCCCCCTGATGTCTCTGCACTCATCGTCCCCGAAAAGACCGCATTGTCCCTTTATCGCGCGTTTTGTAAGGTTATAGCTGTCGCACTCGACTTTCAACTGTTTCTGGCGAATGAGTTCGTTACAGTCATCGTTAAGATTCATTAAGCCCGCCTCTTCGGGAGTGGCCACTCTTAGCGAATCAAGCATACGCATCTGCTGCTGGGTTTGTATGCAGGTAAATTTAGCAGACTGATATCCTCGCGTGAAAGACTCGCCCGCCTGATGAGGCTCTTTAGTGGGCGGCCATTCCATCAACGGATTTTTCACAGAGCTCTTTTGCAATTGAATGGCCCAAGAAGCGCAGGCGCTTTTCATCTTGGCGCAAACGGTTTTATGCTGGCAAAACGGAAGAACCGGCCGCAGCAGCGAGCAACCATCCGCGGTCTGACTATTTTCAAGAGCACCCAAAGCCTGAAGCTCTTTTTGAGCTTCCACGCATTTGCCCACCATGATATTGGCCTGATTGTTCGTGAAAGGAGGGGTTTTCACCGGAGGCCAGACTTGATCTCCGACTGTCGGATTGTCAATTGTGTCCCAGATGATACCGTTGTCAGCGCAAACCATTCCGTCACCCTGTCTGTCATTGACGTCGCAATGGGCCTGGCAATAAGAATCGCTGGCTATGCCCGCCTGACCCTGCCAGTTGCCCGCGTTATTCAAGCAAAACCATTTGGGACACTTGTTGTCTACGCTTTGTTGGCGCCATCTCTGGATATCCAGTTGTTTTTGCAACACATCGGGAGTGCAGGTGTCGAAAAGACCGCAATCCAAGCCGCTGAAAAGATCGCAGCGCGCGCTCACGTTATCTTTGATGCAGCCCGTGCCATTGCCAAACCCCAGATCGTTGCAAATCGCTTGCGTGGGATTATTCGAAACCGAAGGCCCGAAGTCGGCCGTGTCCCAGATGATGTTCAGGCTAGAATCACAGACATATCCGGTATTTTGACCGGGTTGCCAGTTGGCGCATTTTTCCACGCAGACAGGGTCTTTCTGCATCGCCCCGGCCCCCCACGCGCCCGTAGCCGGATCAACGCAGAACCAGGTCGGGCATTTGATGCAATTCTCGCCGATACAATCGCGCAAATCTTCCAGGGCTGTCCTACGCTTTTGTAGTTCATTGGAATCGACAATGTCGATATCCAGCCCGAGCCAAGCTTCGCATCTCTGCTGCAAGCCGCTATTCAATTTTTCAGCCAGCCAGGCGCTGTCAAGCTCGCCGTCAGCGCTTTTTTGACTGCAGGTCTTGTCCATTGTCGCGAGATTTCCGTTCAATAAAATACCCAATGACGAACAGGCGTCTTCGATTTCTTTGTTACCGAATACCATTACGGCCAGCTTATCCATTTTTACGTCTTTGACATCACTGATGGCTGCGTCGTATTGCCTGGAGCGCGTCCCGCCGAAAAAGACCGGCAGCCAGCCGTAAGCATCGCCCAGCCTGGTTTTAATTTTTGTGATATTGCTTCCGATATTGTCAAACTGATCTTCCAAGAAATAAAGCGGGCTGTTGATAAGCGATTGGGAAAAAGCTCCGAAAGAATCACTGCCGGTGGCTGTCAAAATCCGTATGGGTTTGTTCTGCAGGTCCAGGTCATCGGCAATGCCGTTCTCCTCGTCAGGATCGTATTTGTTGAACAGGCCCTTTATATAACCTGTCACCTTATTCTCAATATCCTGGGCCAGATTCGTATTGAGCTGCAACCTTCCGGTTTCGATTTCCGGCCTTAGATTATCCACGCTTTCCTGGATCGAAGATTCGCCATTGATCTCCTCTTCGGCTTCATCAAGCAGGAACATGCTGTATTCGATATTTTCAATGGCCGAGAGAGGCTTTTGAAGCTCTTCGAATATTTTCGGCTGGAAATCAACGCCAAACGTGGCGTTAATACAAGCCTGATAATCCAAACCGCCGCACCATTCAAAACAGGCAATGCGGTTGAGAAATCCCAGGCTGGCGGTATTGTCAGGACAGACCAGCGAACGGTCCCTCACGCCGTTCGGGTTGGTATATTCGCCAATGCCTCCGGTGATCTCGTCAATGATATCCTGCTGTATCATTGTCGCGACATTATCTATCTTGCCGACGATCTCATCTTTCAGATAATTGATAATGCTCGCGGGCAGTTTTACTCTGCTTGTCGGGGCAGTGGCTGAATCGACAATGGCTTTCAGCTGCGTTTTGACGCTTTCCAGGGAAGCGAGCTTGGCTTTCACGGATGGCAATTTTCTTTCGGAAATGTCCCTGCCCACGCTAATACTCCTTACAATCTTATTGACATAATCCTTGGCTACTTGAACATCCGACTGGGTCAAAGGCGTTTCTTCCCAAATACTCTGAAGGTCAAAGAACGGCTGTTTCAGCACCTCGACATTAGACTTCAGATCGCCGGCGATCTGATTCAAAACATCCTTAAGGGTGCCGCTTCTCAAAGAGTCGAGAAACTTTTCCTGCTGTTTGCACGCGACATAATTGCTGTGGCCTTCCTGATAAATTTCCTCATGGGCCTGAAAACAATTCATTTCTTTTTCATACTGCTTCGCTTTGTCACATGCCCCTCCGGCCATATTGCACACCCTGGCCAGACAGTCTTCCCGGCAGGCCGAGGAAGTATTGAAAGTACTGCCATGACAACTGGTGCCGCCAAGACAATCGGGGTGGCACCAGCGCGTTTCCGTTCCCTCGCCGGCGCATCTGCTATAACAATCGTCCTCGTCGTCGTATGTCCTGCCGTTGATACTGCAGACGTATTCATCCGTTCCGCCTCCGATGCAATAACCGCCTATCGGATCGGCGCATCTCAAACATTCGCTCTCGGTGGAATAACTCCTGATAAAGGAATTGAAGCCGTTGTAGCAATCAAAAGTGTTGCTGCTTTGTCTCCGACAGGTGCCGCTGGTGCCGGTTTGTCTTGAGCAGGAACCGCAGGCGCAGGTCGTGTTCAGGCAAGCATCACATCTGTCCTGCCACTCCTGATAATTTTCTTCCGCTGTTTCATAGCCGCTTTGGCAGTCGGTCTTTTTTTGAATGTTGCATGCCCAAGTGCTCGGATCGTTATAAACCCAGTGTGCCCCCATGCACTTTCCCGTCTGGCAATTCGTGCCGAAACGCCAGTCAGTGATGTCTATCCTGCCAGCGCAGTTGGCCGGCTCCTGGCAGCAACTCTGATCCTGGCCACCGGATGAACTGCCGCAGCATTCCTCGAAATTGTCATAATCGCTCCGGTATTGCTGGCAATTCAGTAATTCGATGGCCCCGTCGATCACCTGATCAAGGGCCGTTTTGGTCGTCTCGCCCGAAAGGTTCTCACTGCTTTGCGTCAAGCTGTCCAGCTCTCTTTTGACCCGCTCTATGGAATAGATCATTATCGGGTCCTGGGGCGTCATTCCCCAACTCAAGGCTTCGCCCAGAGCGGTTAGACTGCCTATTGAGCCAGCCATTGTTCCGACCCTGGCGGCCCAATCGTAGCGGCTGACATCCAGATCATAGCTTTCAATGAAGTTGCTTATGGCGTTACTCTCTTGGGCGGTGCCGCTTCTTACTTCATATTGATTCCAAAGAGGGGTATATTCCTGGTCAATGTATTTTTCCGTATTTTTCAAAGCGCCGGGACTGGCATAATTGTCAAAAGTCCCTGTTCTGCCATCCCATTTTTTGTTCTGCCATCCCGTGCCGAATTCATCGTCAAGCTTGGAAAGAGGCCCGGCGAAATAATGGCCTGCTTTGATAATGGCGTTTTGCAAATCCGAGGGACTTAACCATTCCAACGGATAATCAGAACCGAAAAGCGCTCTGGCCAAATCTTTCCAATACCAAAACCAGCTGCTTTTGGAGGTGTTCAGTTCTTTCATTTCATAGCTCGTGCAGCTGTTGTCAGCGGCGCAATCAGCGCTCACGCCCAGGGAATTTTTCAAAACCTGCTTCACATAACTTGGACTGGCCAATGTTTGTAATTTAGCGAGTTCCTCGGACGAAGCCGCCACGGCGCAGTTCGGGGCGCACCACAGCTGGCTCTGCCAATAGTCGCTGCCGCCGTTGAAATGCCGCAGATATTCGCTTTCGGCATCTCCGCGGCGTTGCGGATCTTCCAGATATTTTCTTTGGTATGACAAAGCATTGACATATTCCATGATCTTTCCAAGTTCGATGCTTGCCGCTACCGCGTAACCATTGGAAAGACCGTTGCCGCCACTCTCCCGCGCGCGGTCGCGCGCGGCCCTGTATTCGTCAATGCGCCGCTTGATAAAACAATAAGTGCCGATTTCATTGTCATCTGCCCCGTCATCCGTTGGATTACAGTGATCATTATAATAGCCGTGATCTCTGGTATCCAAACCGTCATAAATCTCACCGTTATACGCGCTGCCTCTGGAAT
>JAQUKS010000002.1:0-29174 GCA_028718965.1 Minisyncoccota bacterium | reverse complement strand
TAAGAAGTTCCTTTTTCTATATAAGCAATGTAAGCCAGCAGAGAATTGCTCGAGCCGCCTGTAAGTTCCAAAACCTTTTTTATCATCTCGCTGTGAGCATCCTCCATTCCAAGACCATCGATGGTATTTTCTACCCATCCGGGCTCGGCAAGTTGAAGCGCCAGTTTTTCCCAGTATTCACGCCATTCCTGAACGCTGTAATCCAGCTTGCATGCTCCCGGGTTCTTGGCGCAAACCAGTATGGAAGTTCCCTCTCCAATAAGCATTTTTTCGATCTGGTCAGGATCGATCAGATTGAAATTGGCCTGCAAGGCGGAGGTGTCCTTGAATATCTGCGTAAAATTATCCAGCCAGGTCCTGTTCTGGACCTTCTCCGGATCGCAAAAAGAACCGTTGGAAAAAATAAATGAATTGAAACGCAAAGCCGCGTAATTGTAGTCGATATATTCTTCCGTGTTGCTCAAAGCCCCTTTCTTCGAATAATCACTGATATTGTTGTTTTTGTTCTGCTTGCCCGTGCCGTTCTCGTCATCCAGTTTGGAGAGAGGGCTTAAAAATCCGTAAAGCTGAATTTCGCCGCTTTCGGTCGTCATCTTGGTTTTCAAAACTTCGGTCTGGATCTGGTCGGGCTTCGCGAACTGCAGGGTATAGCCGTTATCTGGCCCCAAAGTGAGCCTTCTCAATTCTATCCAGTAATCTACCCAGGGCTGTTTCCACTCGTTCCCGTCCCTTAATCTGGCCATGCAATACCTGTCTTGAGCCGCGCAACCGGCCCCCAAAGCGCTCTTTAAAACGCTTTTGACATAATCGGGTTCGGTGAGACGTTTCAGCTCGCTGTTGGTTTCAAGAAGCAGCTCGTCGGGCTGGCAGACAGCTTTTTCCCAAGGCCTCACGCGATCGCCGTTGAACATGCAAATACCAGCATCAGAGCTGCCGTTGTAACCGGACACGGAACAAAAATCATCCTTGTTTCTGATGTTCCTGTCTCCGAACGCGGTATCGCTCAAATAAACGCTCGTTATGCCGCCGCTTTCATTCTCCCAGTTTTTAAAATCCAAAACAGGGGCTTCGTTTTTGTCCAAAACGTCTTCTTTGAACGAAGTCCATTGCTCGCCGGTGCCCTTTGCCAGTTCCGTGACCGGGCCTTCGGGCAGCTGTCCGGGAGCTACCGCGTTGTCCAACAAACTGCTAAGCTGTTTAAAGCTGCCCTGGAAATTAAGAACGATCTGGTCCAGATTTTTCTTTACTTCGTTGTTGGGCTCGAAAAAATAAGCCAGTTCCTGTTCGTGCTTGGCGCCTTTGCTCTGAATGGCCACGTCTCCCTCCAAAAGAGCCGTGAGGTCGCGTCTGATGCCCAGCACATAAGCATTGGTTTCGCTTTTAGCCGATGAGTATCTCAATAAATTATCGCTGAAATTCTTGAGCATCTCGGTCATGCTATTGATGCCTTTGCTGTCAGCGGCCAAAATGGCTGCCGTGCCCGCCGCCGCACCGTACTGCATCGAGTTAAAAGGCACTTTCAAGTTCAAGCCCTCAATGGTGCCGGAGCCAACGACAGCCGCCACGCCAATGGCTGCTGACATGGTGCCCCCGATATTGTCCAAAGCCGCGAACATATTCGAAAGATAGTTGAAAGCCGTGAAAAAACCATTGACCAGCTTAATGCCGTCCGTAAGAAGAGATTTCAAAGAATCGTAAGCTGTTTTGATTTTATCAAGCGCGGCTATGACACCCATTACTTTTTTGACCACCGTTATCCATGAAGTAGGCAGAAGAAACTGGGCGATGTCCAGCCAGGTGATGACGTATTTCAATTCGCCGTAGCTCAAATAACATTTGGAACGGCAGTTTTTCAAAAAGAAACACTCGTCATAAGGATTGGTATTGTTGTAAATCTTCTTGGCTATCCAGGCCTCCTGGGCCGCGGCCTTCTGCAAACGGATGAATTGCGTGCAGGCAGAACGGTGGGCTATCAGTTCCTCTTCACAGGCTTCCCTCTGAGTGTCGCTCAAATCCTCGCTTGAGCAATCGTTCTCATCCCCGGGGCGTTTGATTCTTAACTCGCACTCTTCGGGTATTTCCGGGTTGGCGATCGCAGGCATTTTGGTGTCCGGATCGATCAGCTGTTTCGGGCTTCCCCCGAGAGGCAGGCTCATTCTGTCAAAAGGATTGCCGTCAAAACCCAGATCGACCGTTCCCCAGCTTGCCATTTCCAGTTTTCCTTCCTTGGTGAAATTGATGTTATTGGGTAAAGCGATCCTGGAAGCGATCTTCTTAACCGTATCCCAAAAACCCGCGGCCTGGGCCGGGCGCAGATCTGGCGCCATTTGCAAAATCAGCACAAGGCAAACCAACAGGGCAATCGGAGCTTTGAGATATTTTTTCAAAAAAGCCATAAAAGCGACTTTGATTATATTACTTTACACCTTTTACGCCTTGATCTCACTTCGGCAACAAACTGCTGGCGTTAATGGGCAGGCCGTCGATCAGATAATCCTTCATCACTTCAAGATGATCCAGGAACTTGCCGGTCACGCATTCGGCGATCGTTTCGCAACATAATTTATGCGCGCCATCTTTGTCAGGTTCATTGCTTTCGGGAAAAGCGGGTCCGAGCAGTTCTTTCGTATCGCGTTTTTTACAGCATAAGGTAAGCTCGCGGCCGTCATCGCTCCTCTGCGTAATCGGCGTTTCATTTTCGCCCTCCCGGCTGCACTTTTCCCCGCCAGAGATGCCGATGCTTTTCAACTCGCGACAACTATAGCATTCGTTGCTGTTCGAACCGATGTTTTCATAGCAGCAGACATTGCTGTCGCCATTTTTCGCTTTTTCGCCCTGCTTTTCCTTGCAGGAAGAATCAGCCCCTTTGGCGCGGCATTTGTCCTGGCAAACCAAAGCCCCGCCCATATCGCAACATTCGTTCTTGCCTTCGGCCGTGGTGCGCTCCACCTGGCCATTGGTCGTGTCGCAAGGCGCCTGTTCGGTTATTTCCCAGCAGCGGCCGGCCATGGTATTGCCCAAATTATTGCCGATACTCCAACCGGCCAATCCGGCGACCTTATTGCCGATGAACCTGGCGGCCGCGGCCGGTTCTTCCAAAACAACTTTGTCAATGGCGCTGGCCACGGAACTTTCGACAGTAAGAGTCATTTTATTAATGGCCTCTTCTGCGTCATCGGCTTCTTCGACAAAACTATAAACATTGTCGGTCCAGCCAGCCGCGTTAAACAAGCTGTCAATGTAAGAGTCTCCCAGGAAAGGCCAGAAAAACCCGGCCGCGTCCATCAGGCTGTTCACTTTTTTACAGCACAAGCCTCTGTCCCTGTCCAAATTTTCTCCAACAGCGCAGCCCTTTGTGATTGATGAGGGCCTTCTGCAGACCTGTTTCACGAAGCCCTCCGGAATTGCTATTTTGTAATCCAGGGCATTAACCAGCAAATCAACCGGTGATTTCAATAATGCGTTTTCAATGTTTGTCCACTTGGAACTGTTTTGCGCCAACTTCGCATCACAAAGCCCGGCCGGTAAAATATCCGCGGACGCGCAAATCTGGTCAATGATTTTCTCTTCCTGGCCGGTGTCAGCTTTTTTAGCAAAAGCAGCCTGAAGCTGGCTGGCCACAGTGGTGCCGAAAATATCCGCTATTGCCTGCACTTTGGGAGCGGCCGCATTGGCGTTGGCAACCAGATCGCCGGCCGCTTCCCACCATCTGCCCGACAAGGCCGGGTTGGGCGTAGCTGTTTGCATGGCCGCGGCCGCAGCCGATAAAGCACCTACTGGCGTGTAATTTGAAAGATAATTCAGCAAACTATTTAAAGATTCCGGCCGCTCCTCGGGAGCCAGTTCGCCCTGGATGAGCTGGAACAAAATCTGGTATTCCTGGGGCCGCACATAATATATCAATTCCTGGTCCAGACCGAAAATCGCCGCTGGCGTGCTCTTCAGGTATTGGCAAATCAAATAAGGATATTTGTATTCATCGGGCACGGGGCTGTCCGCTATCTGATTGAGCGTTTCGGCGGTCGTGGTGCGCTCAAGGCTCTCCATTGAATAGAGTTGGCCGGCCGGATGTCTCTGCCGTACCTGCTGCTGAACCCTGGCAAAAGTATAGTCAGGATATTTGAGCGCGTAAGATTCCTCCATCATCTTGCAAATTCCCGAGACATTCCCGAAGCCCAAAATCTGGCTGGGGGTATTATCCAGGATATTGGTCGTTTCCGTTTGGCCGGCCGGCCTCAACAAAGTAGCGTCGCCACGGCGCCATGGCTTGATTAAACCGTCGGGAATGCGCGTTAAAACGTCTTTTACGGTTTGGGGGCCGTTGGATCTTCCCAACCGCCATGCCACCATCACTTTCAGCCAATCCCCGTTGTCCATATCGCCCGCGTTATCCAGGTTAAGGTTGTCAACATAGTCATGCCCCGAATCTCCGATAACATCAGACCAGGAAAGCCCTCTTTTTACCGCTACTTTTTGAATTTCGCTTTCCCAAAGCGGAAAGTACACTCTCATCCAGCGATAAGTTTCTATTTCGTCGCGATAAGTTTCTATTTCGTCGGCGCGCTGCTGGTTGGTTCTTTGGGACGCCGGCCCGATGTCCGATTCAATGGCCGCAGCAATCATAAAATAGGCCATGGAATCATTAAGTAGCATATTGCACTGCTCGCAGGTGTTTTTAATGCTGCCCGGACAATTCGGGTCGTTTTGCAATGCCTGCACGCCCGTGTTGCTGCTTAACCCAAGACAGGAGCCCTGGCATCGCGGCCCGGCGTCCTCGTTGGATGGATCTTCCATTTTGGCGTCTTTGTCAACCATACCGCAACCCATCGTAAGCAAACTCTTGATAATCTGGCCGACTGTCTGGCCGACTAAGGGTATGGAGCCGTTTTCGCCAAAGGGATTCTGGCAAGCTCCCCAGATAAAGGGACAGTAAAAACGGTAAAGATTGATATTCGGGTCATTGGGTAATTTGTCTTTGTCGAAATCAGGGAAAGTTATGATGCCCGAAGAATGTCCGCCCGCGGAAATATCCCTTTGCGTTTTCAAGGCATTGCATTTGGTCGCCAGGGCCACCTTGCCCCCGATGCCAGCAACTCCGAACTCGCCGCTGGCGTCTATACCGATCAACCGGCCGCACATAATGTCAACCGGCGTGCCATTGACCAAATTTTTGACGCCGGCAATGTCGGCTTCGCGGAAAATGATCTCCAAAGGGCTCATCTCAAGATAAGTCCTAAGGCCGGCCCAGGGAATCAGATTTTTGACCGTGGTGTTAAGAGTGCTTATCAGCCATCTGCCCACTTCCCCGCTTGATGATATTTCTTTTGACAAACTGGTATTCAAATGCCGCGATACGTCGCAAACAGCCCAAAGCTGGCCGTTGGTGATGCCGGTGATCGAAACGCTCCCTCCCCATGTTTTTTCCGCGTAAAGCGAAATCTCGCTTTTTCTTTCTGGCTCTTCTTCTGCCAAAGCCTCCCTTTCCTGGGGATCGGACGGCTCGGTGTCGGCCAGGGCGCAGATATTTTTCAATGTTGTCTCCACGTTGCCGTTCAATGTCTGGGAAATCTGCTCGGGCAGAAGATTATCCACGCTTGATTTCAAAAACTTTTTCAAATCATCCTGAAAACCGGAGAATTGCGTGATGTATGCCTCCAAAGGATGCAAAACTTCGTCCTCAATCCAGACGTCAGCGTAAGCTGTTACCGTATGCAAGATTGTTTCGGTGAGGGCTATGGAAAATTCCTCGATGAAGTTTATGGCCCCCCCGATGAATTTCTTGCCCAGCGCCTTGACGTCCGTAAGTCCTTTCAAGTCGGTTGTGATGTCCTGATCTTCCACGCATTGCCACTCTTTTGTTTCGCGGCCCTTATAACCTCCAATGGTAATATCGGCCTCCCAGTTTTGCGTCCAAACATACCCTGCCTTATGGCAAAGCATTTCCACTGTCTGGTAGTCACCGTCAATAGCCACCCTCGGATCAACGCCCTGACCCTGGCCCGGCATAAGACTATCCGGCAAAACGGCAATGCCTCCGTCAGGCGAGTTCGGGTCTCTTTTCATGCTGTTGATTGTCTCGGGCGTAAGTTTTTTGCAGCCCTGGGTGCCCTGCCACATATAGCCTTGGAGCAAAAGTTCGGTTCGGTTGCACTCGAGAGGATCTCTGATACTCTCGGGAAAATAGCCAGGCATTTTTTTCTGGAGAAAGTCGAATCCGCCCTCCGCCAATTCCTCGAATTCATTGCTCAGGCCGCCGGCAACCTTTTCCACCTCGCTGCTGATGCGCTCCTGAAGATACTTGTCGATCGAAAAATTTAAAAAGCCGTCTATTTTCTGCATAAAGCCGCCGCTCGTCTGCTTGGCCAGATAGCCATAAATGTTGGCGTTGAGCAGACTCTTTAAGCCGGGAACCTGCTCTTTAAAACTGGTGCTCAAAGCACCCTGCAAAACCTTGTCGTATAAAACGCCCATTCTTTCATTAAGAGAGCTCACGACCCTGGAATCCTTCAAAACCTCCTTGAGCTGGGAGTTCAAAACTTTTTCAATCTCATCGGGCAGAAACTGGATCAAATCATCGGTTAGGAACTGGCTTACTTTCGAGGAAACGAAATTAGCCGGAATATTGCCTTTGACGCACTCATCAACACATTCTTTATTGGCCGCGACAGCCAAAAACGCCGCCAAATGCTCTTTTTCGCAGGATTCATCCGCGCAGGTAACCGGCAACTCATAGCCGCAGCTTTTGTTGGCGCAGCGTTTTTGCAAAGTATTGTCGGCTTTTTCCCCTATTTTATCGACTATTTCATCGCCAATCAGCGCGGCGTATTCGGAGCTGTTCTTGGCCATTTCATAAACAAGGTAATCAGCCGACCCCTGGCCCACGGCCGAGCGGATTGTTTCTTCGATATCTTGGGGCAGATTATACTCGGCCTGGCCGAAAGCCGAAACCATGCAATTCCCGACCATTTTTTCGATTTCCTCGAGCGACTGATCCGCCAAAACAGCGTAAAGATTGGCCCGGCTGGCTTCGCGGAGCACCAGTTTGTTACGCTGAACCATTGCCTCGTCGTAAGGCAGGATCTTCAAGCCGGTGTTTTCCAGACTGATGACGATATAGAAACGGTCAGCGGACGGCTCTGTTTGTTTTAAAATGACATCGGAAGCAAGAACATCGTCAACTTTCCGCATATTCCAAAAAGGCGCAACAAATCCGGAAAGCGCGGCGAAAAATTTGTTTTTTGCCAGGGGCGCGAGGACGGCGGGCGGAGCTGCCTGGTCGTTAAACATAAAAGTGCGGCCAGCTCCTGCACCGCGGCTTTTTCCTCCGCCGAAATCGCTAAGATTGCTTTCCTCATTGATTGAAAACTCCTCGGTTTGGATTGCTACCCCCTTTGCCGCCAGCTCGTTTTTGGTATCTTCGAACTCGGACTGAAAAATGCCGCCCCGAGCCTCGGCCAACATATAGTCCATGGCATTGGAAGATAAGACATTGCCCAGGCGGTTGAGTTCCGCGCCCGAAAACTTCAGCTGCATTGCCTCAAGCTGGGGTATAAGATACTGCAAATGAATGATCTTGTATTTTATGGACTCTCTTCTGAGCCTTACCGCCGGACTGGCCGCGGCAGCGGGCTCCTCGATCCAGTTGGCGTGCGCGGTGGTTTCGGGATAAAACTTCGCCAGCCTTATCCAGTTTCCCCGGTTATTTTCATTAATTTCAATCGACTTGAACTTCTCGCCCGCGTAAGCGGCCGTATCAGGCTCTATTCCCTCCTCCACCCTGATGTCGTTAAGCACGCAGTTTCCCTGGGAAGCGCCGCTGGAATTCTTGTCATAAGGAAGCGTGCCGCAATTATCGCAGCGGGTGAAACAAATATCCTGCGAGTTGATCTCGCGGCCCTGGCCAGCCGGAGGCATACCCCTGATGCCGTTGAAATAATTTTTTACTTCACCCGGATCAATGCCGCCGTCAACCACGAAATCCAGGGTGCCGATTCTCTTGATATGGCTTTTCGAGCTGCCGCACCGGCAATTTTGCAAAAGCTCCTGCAGGCCCGGCTTGGCCGGGTTGGCATAAGGGTCGCCTTTTAAAAGCAGCAATGCCTCCATAATAATGCCCGAAGATTTTTCAAAAGGCTCAATTACCCTGTAAACGCCCCCGGATGTCTTTTCCATCATTTTATCGAGAACACTGTCGATGGATTCTTTCGAACTGAAAGAGAGCATGGTGACAGTAGCTTCGGCCGGCTCGGATGCTAAGCCGGTATAAGGGGGTATTACAGGCACCTTGGCCTTGAAAATCAATAAATTCGGATTGATAAGATAGAGCAACGCCCAGGAAGAAACCAGTATCACAAGGCCTAAAAGCGCCCTGTTCAGCCGCTCCTTGGCCCGCATCATCTTTTCCACCTTGCCCGAGGCATCGATGTAGCCGATGCCCGCTATTATAATCAAAATCAAAATAACCGTGCCCGACAGGAAAAAAAACATATAAAGGAAATACTTCAAATAATAACCCAGCTGTTCGTCTTTTTCCTGCTGAACGCATTCGGCTATCTTCGCCTTATTGTTATCCGGAGAGGCCTGCTGGCAGCGCTCGATAATTACCTCGTCGCTTTTCTGCTCCAGGGTGCCCACCCCGGGGACAGCCGGCCACTGCCACTCCAGGGCCGAAGCAGCCAAAGGAAAAAGCCCGCCTGACAATAGTAAAAACAGCAAGCCGGCTGCGGCCGGTTTTTTTATCCCGCCAATCGCAATATTATTGATTTTGGCAAAAAAAGAATTCATTTTTTTATCCGTCTTGTTCCTGCGGAGAAGGGCCGCCCTTACTAAATAACATCCAAAGGCCTATTGTCGCGTAGCCGCTTACCGCGATAACGGGCGATACGATGAATCCGATGCCAAAAAGACCGTCCAAGGCCAAAGCTCCCCAGCCGGCCATGTCGTTCATAACTGCCAAAAACATTATTATAACGCCCTCCGCGGAAGTAACCCCCTGGCCGCCGTTTTTTTCCCTTTCTCTCAATTCCGAAAAAACAATTATGGAAAAAGTCGGCGATACGTCGCCCAGTAAAGGAACAGCCTCCACCAGAAGCTTCCACCACTGCCGTTTCAAAAATTTTTCAGCGGCCTGGCCCGCCGCCTTTCCCGCCAAATTTTGTTGTGAAGAAGCCATATTCTTTTCTACAATTTTAGCACAAAAAACGCGCTAAGCTAAACCACCCAATATTCTATGTAAGTATTGACTTGCTTTTATAATTTGCTATTGTATAAATAATACTTACGAAAAAGACCCTTCTAAGGTTTGTCCTTAGCGGGGGCTTTTTCTTTTATAACTTGTAAAATATTTATTTGATCATTTAAATAAGCGATAGGAGCATCTGTCCTCTTAAGAAGGATTGAGCAAAGTTTTTTGTTATGGGGCGATAATATTATCTTTAATTTGTCTCGCTCTTTGAGAAATTTTATCAAGCTGGCATAATCACCATCGCTTGAAACAATAATTGATTTATCAAATTTATTTTCATAAGTGTCTCGCACGACCTGTAAGACCAAATCAGCGTCGCAATTTCCTTTGGCTTTTCCCTCGCCATCATAAACCACCTCCTTGAACACCAAAGTAAAGCCACACTCCTGAAGATACTTGTATAAATCCTTATATTTCGGTATTAACCCGATAAAAATATAAGCGCTTTTTGCGCTATATTTTTCAGCCAGCCAAACCCTAAACCGCTTGCAATCAAGTTTCCAGCCAAAACCAGCAATACCCCTGTGTAAGTTCGCGCCGTCTATATACGCGTAATTATTTTGCTGATCTTTTGACATTTTTTTCTTTTAACATACCTCTCATCAAAACATCCTAAAAGAAAAAAGTATTTTCTTCAACAATGCGTCAGCATCAGCTTCAGAAATCGTATGTTCCCCGGTTACATCAAATTTTAAATATCCAAAATAATAATTATAGCTATCCCTTTCTTCTATAATAAAACACGCATATCGAGTACCGTCAGAGCAAGTATCTATTGCGCTTGGGTGAGAATTTCGATATTCAGGAGCGCAAAAATCTTCTTCTTTGTTCACAGATAAAATTTTAAATCCTTCACTATTAACTTTATAATTTATATTGCAAAATCCCGTGCCAAAAGCCATCGGATTAGGATAAAATACAAAGCGCGTTATACTTGTTGGGAAGGGGTTGTTAAAAAATTCCACATTTTCAGGCATAATTGTATCTCTCTTGATTTTTGGCAAAGTATCCTTTAATGACCATTGCTCTGGATATTTTATTTCAAAGCCATAAACATCATTTCGGTAAATCTGCCCAGAAAAATCATTATTTGCGCTATCTTGCAAATCAAGCGACTCTACTACCTCAACCTGTTGTGGCTTAGGTAGATTTTGGCCTTGTTGAGAAAATGTATCTACAAAATTCTGAAATCCACTCATGGTATTAAACGCTTGATGAAAAATAAAATAAATTGTTATTACAAAAATAACAGCAAAAATTAAAGCGCACACTAGGAAAACTTTTAGAAAAAAATAGGGAGATTTGTTTTTTTGAGTTGTGGGGGGCGATATTTGTTGGTCGTTACCTATTTGCGCTTGTTCGGGTATTGTATTAGAAAAAGATTGCTGAACTTTTCTTCTCTTGATTAAGAAATAATAAAAGAAAGCGCCAATAAAGTTTGTAAAAAACAATACAACAAGCCACTTATTTTTTTCGTCAAAGTCCCTTCCAAAACAATTAACTAACATCCAAAGCCAAAAAACTTGTAACAAAACAACCGCTACTACAAAAATAATAAAAAATGGAAGAATAGTTTTCATAATAGACCCCGTATCGCCCAAGCCAACACTCTTATGGAAATCAGTGTCAGTAATCAGCCACTTTTCTCCTATTTTATTAAAAACAAAATAGACCGGCCACCCATTTACCTGCCAATTTCCACCCAATACCTCTCCCCTGGCAATGACCTTGCCCCTTGCTTTTGCTTGCCCCTGTCCTATTCCGCTTATATTCTGTTCAGAAAGATCATAAGAATATATTTTTATTTCATTCAATGCCTCCTTAACTTCAGCCAACAATTTGTAATTTGTTGTGTCAAAAAAGCTTTGCGCCTCTGCAATGTCGTTGCGTTGCAAGGCAAAAATAAAATTAGTGATGTTTTGAGAAATTTGATTGTTGTCAACATCCGACAGCTCTTGAGCAAAAACACAGAAAGAAAAACCGAACAACAAAAGAGTGGCGCTAAAAACACTAAAAATAAATATTGCTTTTTTAACCACACAATTTATTCATTAAAGCTTACTTCTTCTTTTTCTTTAAGAATTTTATCAACATCCAAAAGCCAAAAATTATAGCTTCAGTTGCCTCTTGGCTTCTTTGATTTTGGCCACTTCCTCGGGGGCCGAGGTAATGATTTGGTCTTCGGTGTAAGAAGCAAGCACTTTCAGGGCGACTCTTTTTTGTCCGGCCACGAAAACGCCTTCGCCGACATCGCAGCCCAAAAGCATGTTTTTTTCGCCATCGGTAAGATTGAATGTTTTCTGTACCACCTCGATGGTGGCAGTGCTCTGTTTCATTAAAAACTGCAAAGAAGAATTGCTGATAATCGGCTTGCCGTATTCGGACCTCATAAAGTCAGACACATCCTGGGTAACGGTCGTTACGCCCAGCCAATATTTTCGCGCCCGCTTGCAGATGCCGAATAAAAATGAAGCGCCGTCTTCGGTTTGCATAATCCACCAGGCTTCGTCCACCAGCAAAATCCTTTTTTTGAGTTTCGAGCGCACCTGGTTCCAGATGTAGCGCAGAATCACGAACATGGCCATGGGACGGAGCTCATCTTCCATATCGCGGATGCCGAACACCACGAATTTATTATCCATATTGATATTTGAGGGCGTGTTGAAGAAATTAGCATAACTCCCTCTGGTGAATTTTCTCACCCGCTCTATCAAAGACCCCGCTCCCTCCATGCCGCTCAAAACCCCTTCGAAATCGGACATCAGGGGCGTTTTGCCTTCCCAGGTAAGAGGGTCGGATTCCGGAGTGATGTCTTTGGCCGCGTAGGTTTCGGTGATAGCCTGGTCGATGATAGCGTCCTCCTGGGGCGTAAGGCCACCCAGCATAATGCGCAAGAGCCCCACCAGGTTAATCACGTTGGAACGCAAAACGTCCTGGGGTTTTTCATCCTCGCGGGGCACGGGCAGGTCAAAGGGATTCAGGTGATTGGGCGAATTCAAAGAAATCTTGAAATAAGAGCCGCCGACCGCGTCATTCAGAAACTGATATTCGTTTTCCGGGTCAATTATGATGCACTCCACCCCCTGCATCAGATAGCGCAGAATCTCTACCTTGGTGAAATAGGATTTGCCCGCGCCGGATTTGGCGAAAATCGTAAAGTTCGCGTTTTCCAGACTGAAGCGGTCGAACAAAACCAAAGAATTGTTATGCTGGTTGATGCCGTACAGAATCCCCTCGTTGGCTGATAAGTCCGGAGAAACAAAAGGGAAAATGCTGGATAAAGGCGCGGTGTTCATTGGCGTGTGCACCAGCAGCTGGTCCAGACCGTAAGGGCAGGTGGAAGCAAATCCTTGCTTTTCTTTCAGCAGGGCGGGCTTCAGATAGACCAGCCGCGACTCCAAAAGCGACCTCAAAATTATCTCGATGTCTTTGAGCTGTTTTTCATCATCGCCATATATGGTGATGTAAACCCCCAGTTGAAAAATACGCTCCCGGGCGGTTTGCAGTTCGTCGCGCAATTGCTCGATATCCTGGTAGGCGGTTTCCAAAGAAGGGTCGCGTATGATGCCTTTTTCTTCCAGCTCGTAGATTTCGGCTTGCACCTCGGTGAGTTTTTTTCTCAAACGCTTTAAAACCGCTCCTGAATCAGCCGGATGTATATGCAAAGAGATGTCCAAGGGGCTGTCCAGATTGATTAACGGCGAAAGCCAGCCAGTCGACAAATACCTGGGATAGGAAAAAACAAAAAACGACTTGGCCATTCGTTCGCCCAGCCTGATGTAATTCTGCTTAATTTCAATCAGCGAAGGTGCGACAATATCTTCGGCCTTAATGCTGCCGAATTCCACTTCCACCTGTTCGACTGTTTTTGTTTTTTTGCCGAAAGGAAATTTCATATTGTTTATTTAACCAGCTCCGGTAAAATTTCCGGATAATAGCCAACTTCGGCTTCCTTGGGATGATGCCAGGCCCACAAAAGCTCAATGATTTCGGGGGTCGTAAGTGGTACCACGCTTAAACCGCATCTCCGCAAGCCAAGGGCCACAAATTCCATTCTTTGAAACAATTGGGTGCGGCACCGGTTGAAAAGCTCCTCGGACATAGCTCCGCCGGCCTGCGCCCTGAACCCGCTGAAGCTGCCGCCCAGCCCTGCTCCCCGCCCGCCTTTGCCTTCCACCTCGCCTAAAGTATAAGGCACTACCACGAAAAACTGTTTGGTCATAATAATGCCCTCGGCCACCAGGCTCTGCATAAATTTGCGGTATTCGGCGGTCTGGATTCTCAAAAGCTCGTTTTTTTGTTTTTCTTCCAGCTCTTTCAGTTTGTCAAAATAACCTGTTATGTTGAGGCGGCGCGACTGCACTACTATCTGGCAGGAGAAATCCAGAGAATTCAAAAAGCTCTGGAACTGATAGACTATCGCGTTTTGCTCCGGCTCGGATTTCAAATCGAAATTAACCGAAGAAACCATTAAAATTCCCCTCAAAGAACGGGCTTTCAGCACGATAACGCCTTCTTTAATCTGGCTGAACTGCAAAAACGACTGGGTGCTCGATAACATATTGTATTATTGGTTATTCCTGTTGTTCTTCATTTTGCCTCTCGCCTATGTCAAGCTTGTTTCTTAAATTGAACAGACGGCTTTCCGGCGAAAATTTCAAAGGCGAAGCCCGCTGCGCCTTTTCCTGAACCTGTTTTCTCACGATTTTAATGGGCGAGGTTCCTTCTTTTTTGTCCCAGGTATAGGTGCGGGCCCTGAAAAAAAACTGGAACGAATTTATGAAAAGTTCGAAGACGTTCTGCCCGCCCACGCGCACGAAATTGAAAAAGAAAAACAGCCCCACGGAAAAAAATATCAAAAAATACCAGATTCCCTTGGGCAGAAAGAATTTGATTGCAAACAAAAGTATTCCTAAGCAGCCTAAAATCGCCAGCTTTTTCAGGGTAAGGCCGAAAATTATTTTGGTTTCCCGTTCTAAAAATTTAGGCACGGTAAACTGCATAGCAAATTGGTAGTTTTGACAACGTCCGGCCGCGGGCGATTTAAACTCCGGCCGGCTTTATGATTATCCTCCGGGAATCGTTTTCGCCGACGCTTTCGGTTATTACGTCGGCCCTGGTCGCCAATTCCATATGCACAACCCTTCGCTCGTAAGCGGTCATGGAGGGCAGGCGCTCTTCTTTTTTGAACAAAGCCACTCTGTTGGCCGCCTCATGGGCCGCGTCTTTCAGAAAGCGGGCTTTGTTCTGTTTATACTGATTTACATCAAGGTCTATCCTGGCCTCCTCGCTTAACTTTTTCTTGAAAATTCTGTTAAAAAGCGTCTGCATATCCCAAAGCGTCCGCGCGTCTTCGCCTATCCAGATTTGCGGCTCATCGGTTTTCAGTTCTATTAAAAGACCGCCTTCGCGGCTTTCTTTAATTTCAAACGCAATGTTGAAAGTGGTTTTTTCGATGAAACCCTCAACGAACAGTTCGACTGTTTCCTTGATTTGTTTATCCATGTTTTTAATTTTTATTACCAACGGGCCGGGCGGTATCCAGGCGGCGGTTAGCCAGGTATTGTTCTCCCACTGAAATCAAAGTGCTGGACAGCCAGTAGACCCCTATCAGGCCGCCCACCTTGTAAATGATAAAAACGGTAAGAACGGGAAAAATATAGAGCATCTGTTTCTGAAGCATCGAGGCGATGTCTCCCGCGGCAGGCCGGGCCGCGGCTGGCGAGCCCGAAACTTTCGCTTGCCAGAATTGAGCCAGACCGGCCAAAACAGCTACAACCAAAACAAAAATCTTATTCTGTAAATCGAATACTCCCAAGAACGTTGAGCTTATAACGCCCGGGTTGGACACGAAGCCATACAAATTGTCCGCCAAAAAACGCGAATCCATGCCTTTCAGAAAAACCTGATACAAGGCTATGATAACCGGCAGCTGCAATAGCAACGGCAGGCATCCGGAGGCCGGAGAAATCTTTTCCTTGCGATAAAGCTCCATCATGGCCGATGACTGCCGGGCGCGGTCGTTTTTGAACTTTTCCTGTATTTCCTTGATTTTCGGCTGCAGATAAGCAAGGGCTTTCTGCGACTTCAAACCCTTTACCGAGACAGGGTGCAGAATCAGCCTGATTAACAAAGTAAGGACAACCACCGCCACCCCCAAATCATGGCCGGGCAAAAAAACATAAAGCAAAACCAGACCGTTCAGCAACGGCTGGAACAAGACGGTTTGATAAAGCTGCAATAAAAAATTCATAAATTATGGATAGTCAATCCCGCCCGGAGAAAAAGGGTTGCATTTCATTATTCTCCGGCCGGCCAGGGCCAACCCCCTGAGCGCGCCATGCTTTTCAACGGCCGAATGGCAATATTCCGAACAGCTGGGATAAAACCGGCAGTGCCCTCCGAAAAACGGCGATAAAAACAACTGATATGCCCTGATAATTTTTAGAATAATCCTGGAAAACATCTTTGTGATTAACAGCCGGCGATCAGCCGGGCTTTTTTTAGCAGTTTTTCAGCAATCAGCTTCATTTCATCAAACCCGGTTTCGGCCATGCCCGGGCGCGTAAGGAAAACCATATCATAGCCGGGCCTGATATCCGGCAGCATCATTCTTACAATCTCTCTTAGGCGGCGCTTGACCCTGTTTCTTGCAACAGCTCTTTTGGCAACCTTCTTGCTGCAGACAAACCCTATCCTGCTTGCCTCCTGCTGATTGGCGCAAAACCGCAAAACCAGACACCCGCCCGCTGCCGTGCTTCCCTGGCGCATCACCCGGGCGAAATCATTCTTTTTTTTCAAGCGATTCTTTTTTGGCAGCACGATTTTAAACTGCTAATTTCTTGCGGCCTTTCGCCCTTCTTTTTACTATCACTTTCTGGCCGCCTTTGCTTTGCATGCGGCTTAAAAACCCGTGCGTTCTTTTTCTCTTTTTTTTCTTCGGTTTATAGGTAAAGCTCATAAACGAAATGTTATTATTTTTATTCGATTATTATAGCAGAAAAATAAAAATAAAAAAACCTTGCGGCTTAATTCACAAATTATCCACAGGTTGCTAACACAAAGCCGCGTTTCGTTGATTTTACGGGGAACTTGCGGTATCCTTAAAACAACCGGATAATACTTAATAACGTAATCCCTCACAAATCCTATGCCAGACATCCTCGCTCCGGAGCAAACCAAAGAATACAGCAACGAAGAGCTTTGGCAGGCGGTTTTAGCCCAGATTCAGTTCAATGTTTCGCGGGCCAATTTCGCCACATGGTTCCGCAATACCAAAATCATCAGTAATCGAAACGGCGAGATTTTAGTATCTGTGCCAAGCTCTTTTTCGCAAGAATGGCTAAGCAACAAATACCAGAGCGCTATTTTGAAAATTTTGCGCGAGTTGGATCGCGGCATCCGCCTAGTGGAATTTACGGTAGGAGCGGCTGACGAAACAGCCAAAAAAGAAAACGATTCGGCCCGGCTGGCGCCGTTTGTTCCGCCGGCCGCCGAATCCCAGCAGCAGTTCCAGGAGCTTAACGTAAACCAAAAAACAAACCTGAACAACAAGTACACTTTTGAAAGCTTTGTGGTGGGCGAATTCAATGAGCTTGCCCACGCGGCCAGCTGGGCGGTAGCGGAAGCCCCGGGCATTACTTACAACCCTCTGTTTGTTTACGGCGGGGTGGGCCTGGGGAAAACCCATCTCCTGCAGGCGACCGGCAACCGGATAAGCGGGCTGTTCCCTAAATTACGGGTTCTTTATTCCAATTCCGAGCGGCTAGTATCGCGGATTATCGAAGCAATCAAGAACCAAACTATCAGCGAATTGAAAAACTCCCTTAACAAGATTGACGTTTTGATTGTCGACGATGTCCAGTTTTTAGCCGGCAAAGACAAAACCCAGGAGGAGTTTTTTCATATTTTTAACACGCTGTTTCAAAACCAAAAGCAAATCATCCTTTCTTCGGACCGGCCGCCCAACGCCATTCCGGCCCTGGAAGATCGCCTTAGATCGCGCTTCGAAGGAGGAATGATCGCGGATATATCTTTCCCTACGCTGGAAAGCCGCATCGCCATCCTGAAAGCCAAATGCGAACAAAACGAAATCAGCTTAGCTGAAGACATTTTAGAGCATATTGCCGCCAACATTCAGAAAAACATCCGCGATATGGAAGGAGCCCTGAACCGTATCGCTGTTTTGCAAAAAATAAACAAGACCACGATTGATTTGGCCGGAGCCAAAAAGCTGCTGCATAACTCGCTGGTCGCGCCTAAAAAAGCTACTAATTTCAAAAAAATCATCCAGGCCGTAGCCAGCTTTTACGACCTCAATAAAGAAGATATGCTCCTTACCACCAGAAGGAAAGAAATCGTCAAGCCCCGTCAGATCGCAATGTATCTCTTGCGGCAGGAGCTGCAGGAATCATTTCCCTCCATTGGCCGGAGATTCCAGGGCAAAGACCACACCACGGCTATTTATGCTTTTGAAAAAATAGCTAAAAAAATAGAAGAAGCCCCTTCGCTGGCCACGGAAGTCACGCTTATAACACAGAGATTATCCAGTGAAGCGTAAATGGATAAGCTGGGGATAAAAGATTAAAACCGAAACAAGACAGGGATCTTATCTGAAAATTTTTCCGGATTATCCACAATCATATCCACTGTTGCTGAAAAATTTTACCGAGCACCCTGTTGGACAAAACGGCTTTTTCCCCTAAAAAAAGACCATAGTAGTAATTATAAACTTTTTAATTTAATAATTATAATTATTAAAAATATGAAAGCTGAAATTTTAAAAGACCTTTTTAAAAAGGCCCTCACGGCGAGCGAAAAAATTACCCGCAAAGCAAGCTCTCTGCCCGCCCTGCAAAATGTTTTGATTAATGCCGAAGGCAGTTTTTTGGAGCTTACGACCACCAATCTTGAAACAACCGTGCGCTGGTGGATTCTGGCCAAAATCGGCAAAAAGGGCCATGTGGCAGTGCCCGCCACTTTTTTGGCTAATGTGGTAAGCCTGATTCCGGTAGAAAAGCTGGAGTTGCAGGAAGAGAATCAAAATTTGATTATTACCACCCCTGACCAAAAAGTGCAAATTCAGGGCCAGGACCCGAGTGAATTCCCGATCATCCCCAAAGTGAGCAAGAACGATTCTTGGAAAATCGACACGTTGAAATTGAGCCAAGGGCTTTCCCAGGTGGTTGATGTGCCGTCTGTTTCCCAGATTCGGCCGGAAATTTCCGGGATTTATTTATTCGTTAAAGCCGGGCTTTTGAAAATAGTGGCCACGGACAGCTTCCGGCTGGCTGAAAAAACAATAAAATTGTCCCAGGAATCGCCCCGCGAATATTCCTTTATTATGCCCCAGGCCGCCGCGAGGGAAGTAATCAGCATTTTCAGCCAGGAAAGCGGCGACATTACGGTGTATTGCAATCCAAACCAGGTTTTATTTGAAACAGCCAACCAAGACGCTTCCCAGCCGCAAATTAACATAATGTCGCGGCTGATTGACGGCGAATATCCCAATTATCAGGAAATCATTCCCAAAAAATTCGTAAGCCGGCTTGTTGTGAATAAAGAAGAGCTGGTGTCGCAAATCAAAAAAGCCGGACTCTTCAGCGGCCGCACGGCCGAGGTGCAGTTTTCGGTTTTGCCCAAAGAAGGCAAATTGAAATTATTTTCTCAAAGCGTGGAAGCGGGCAAGAACGAGGCTGTTCTGCCCTGCAAAACAGAAGGCGAAGCCATAAACGTGTCTTTCAATCACAAATTCCTTTTGGACGGCCTGAATAACATCAAAAGCTCGGAAGTAGAGCTTGAATTGAGCGAAAACGACGGCCCGGGCGTTTTAAAGCCAGTGGGCGACAACAGCTTTATTTATATTCTCATGCCCGTTAAGCAGTAAACAAAAACCGGGCCCAGGGGCCCGATGACTCATCGAAAAGTTGCGCGCCTTACGCGCGCGCTTAAACGAGAAAAGGACGCGAAGCTTTGGCAGGATTTAGCTTGCGTCCTTTTGGCGGGCCTCACGGCCGGCCCTTAATGGCTCCCCAGGTGGTGGCCATCTTTTTTGGTGAGGGAGAGACAGAAAATGGTCTTCCCTCAAAGCTTGCATAAACGATTTTGAGGTCAGTCTCGTCAACGACGCCGTCCCGGTTACAGTCCCCAGGACCATATATGTTGATTTTTTTATTGACCATTACGGTCAATAAATCGATCTCGTCGACGGTTCCGTCGACGTTGACATCAGCATCTCCGAGGTCCTTCCAAACATCGTGGTTTTTGGGTCCGATTCTACCACGAAGCATAAAGGTACCGGGTTCCGGCCCGATTGAGATGTGAACATGGTAGAGAATACCAATGTCCACGTTGTCCGGGCACAGCCGGTGGTTTTTGACCTCATAGGTCATGCCGGCTTTGATATCCGGCATATCGTGTCTGACGAGGGTGGCATCCACCACCTCATCAAACTCCCAGAACTGCTCTATGACTTCCGGGAACTCGGGCCGGACTAGGGTTGTGAGGCGTCCGAGATTTGCGGAAGATGAAGAGATGGATATAAAAAGGGAAAAAACAAAAAACAGAAAGAAAAAGTTAAGAGTCTTCATAAAAGACCTCCTTATGCCGATTCGGCACAAAAAATTTTAAAAAACTAAAAATACAAAGGCAGTATTATTTTACAACAGATTAAGGTGCTTTGTCAAATTTTAAAACCTGCTATAGAAACATATTTCCAAGCAGAAAGAGCGAAATAACGGTTGGCGATAAGCGGCTTGGATATATGAAAAGTAAATGATAAAATAAAAAAAGGTGCTTTAATCCTTTATTTATGTTTTCAAAAAATAAAGCAATCTTTTTAAAAACATTTGCCTTTTTGACAAGTTTAGCAATCTTGATCGCGCCTTTCACAGATATCCGAGCAGAAAGCTGCTATGATTCCTGCGATCCGTTTTATAGTGAAAGTTCTGTGAACTGTTGTCCTGCGCCCGAGGGTTGCAGTATCGTAAGTATACCTTACAGGACTTCGCAATGCGGGGCCAACCCCGACGAACCCGTGCCCTTCCCCGGACGGTGTGACGATCATACAAAGTCCTATGTTTGTTTTGACGGGTCGACTGTTTCTTACTCTTATAAAGAGGCTTATTCTTTAGGCACGGGTGACTGCCCTGACCCTGACGATCAATGCTATTGCGTGTCTGGCTCTTTGGGCACCTGCGGTGGCGCTTACGAATCTGGAAATTGCTCCGATAACATTGACAATGATGGAGACGGTCTTATTGATTGCCAAGATTATTCGGACTGCCCGAATAGTTGCACATCTTGCCAGGCTGCTTCCTGCAGCAGTGCCACCTACGACTGGACATGCACTCCCATCACAAGCTGTATCAACGGAGACGGCTGCTGCGCTCAGGGATGTATCCCCTCAACTGATAGCGATTGCGCTTCTCTTCCCTGCGCCTCTGACGGCTCATCATGCTCAACCAGCGAACAATGCTGCTCCCTGCAGTGCTCCGGCTCCGTGTGCGTAGCAGTGGAAAACTGCTCTGACAATATTGACAACAACAGCAATGGTTTGATTGACTGCCAAGATCCCCAGTGCCCCAGCACCTGCGGTCTCTGCGGAACTCCCTCCTGCAGCCCCATCACCCACGATTGGACATGCACTCCCATCACAAGCTGTATCAACGGAGACGGCTGCTGCCCCACAGGCTGCACCCGCACCGTTGACAACGACTGTCCTTTTCTCCCCTGCGATATCAATTACTGCCGGACGAGCTTGTTCAAGACCGAAACCACCCAGGCCGGATGCACCGAATACCCCAGCTACTATTGTTCAGCCCACGGCGGATTGTTCACGCTTTTCTCCGGCCAGGTAAGCGGAGTGTGCTATACGGGCGAAAGCTGTCTCTGCTGCGGTCCCTATCCTCCCGTCATCGGCTATTTCAAAGCCCAGGCTCCCACCGGAACCATCAAACTCGCCCTGATCTCGGTGAGCGACGCTCTCACCAAGCTGAAAGGCATGGTCAAGACCTATCTGGGCAACGGCATATTCGCTGCTGCCGATCTTGTCGAAACCACTGACCCCAGCGCTTCTCCGGTGAGGGTGATGACCCCTTACGGCATCAAGTCGTGGAGGAGGGTGCGGTAAGTGGTTGTCGGTACCAGATACCGACAGCTTTTACCTTGCGGCCAGAACGGGCCGGCCGGACATTTGAGCGAATACGCGCGATTTTGCCGCCAGAGAAGCGTAATTGCAGGCATTGAAATCAGGGCGCGCGATGTCTTTTTCATTAGGCAGGATAAGCATTTCCTGGCCGTTCTTCAGGCGCGGGTAAGCTTGCTTGAAAGCCTGCAGAGTCGGGCTTTTGAGAAAATCCGTAAGATTGGTTTTGATCTTGGCGGTATCCTGGTTGATTTGTGAGGGCGGAACATCAAGCAATCCTTTTTTTTGCCAGTTCAAGGCCAATTCCCGGAAGAAATCGTCGAAAGCGTCGCGTTCTTTGTTATTACCGCTGATCTTGGCCGTGTTGAAATGTTTTTGCCACAACGGGCCTTCGCCCGACGCGATGGCCAGGTCTTTTATCCTTAACTCCAGGGTTCCGAAAAGAGTTTTGTTAAGCCCGCGGTTATGGCTGTTGATAATAGCCAAATCGAATTCCGTTTCGCCCGGGCCCGTTTCCTGGCCAAAGGCCCGCAAAGCGTTTTGCAGGTTATTGATATGATCTTGGGCCATGATCGCCGCGACCAACCCGTTAAGATGTCCGTCGCCGGACAGTCGGCGGCTTAATTTCGGCAAGGAGATCTCTTTGCCGAATGATTCTTGCAGTTTGTCGGCAATTGATTCATTGGCCCGGACCTGGAAAATGCCCACCGAATGCACCCGGGGGATGATCTTTCCTAAGATCGGTATTCTTCTGAAACTGTCCAAATGGCCGATGATGTCTTTGGCCAATTTGCGCCAAGATCCTCTTTTTTGTTCCTGGGCCAGGATCACTGAAAGGTATTCGGGTATGTGGCCGTTGAGCTCGGGGTTCTTTTCCATGATGCCGTTAATGATGCTCGTTTCTTTTTCGCTGAAACGGACTATTTTATCCTTTCCTTGGATGTTCAGGGTGAGCTCTTGAGGAGGGTGGGTGAGGTTTCTTTGTCTTTCCTGGTCGAGAGCTGTTTCAAAAGCCTCGATTTTTTGTTTGGGCAATGTCAAGACATCACCGGCTCGCAGGACTACGCGGCCGTCTTTGAGCAAAAAGGTTTTTTCGCGCTCGGGCTTGTCTTTTTCCAGCTCTATTATCCGCCTCATCAGGCCGGTGGCTTCTTCGCGGGAAAGCTTTTTATCCAACAATCTTTCCAGGGTTTTTTGAGGCGTGTCGGCGCTGGCCACGACCACATTGTGATCGTATCGTTCTTTTCTTAGCCAGCTTTGTTCATCCAGGCGGTGTTCGGCCGTTTCAATGACCGCTTCGTGATTATTCTTCAAATCAGCCAGATCAGGCAAGGCGATAAGCGAACCCGCCCGGAGATTTTTGGCGTCAATGCCTTGGCTGTATAAATAGGCCAGAACATCGCCCTGGCTGGCCGGCGGTATCTTATATGATTTCAAAATGCCAGCCAGGCTTTCGCCTTCTTTTACTTGGTGGGTAGCGACAACCTTGACAGGCAGCTCAAACGATGAAAGAGCCTGCTCCATGACCTTAGCGTTGGGCCGCAGAACAGCCACCGGATGGAAGGCGTGGTCTTTGAGAAAAAAATGGCTGATAAAGCTGCCGGTTCTTACTTTGCCCCCCACGTTGTCATTAAAGGAGATGTCCTTTATTTCAAGTTTGTCTCCTTTTTTCAAAACAAGATTTTCCCAGTTGTTTTGGCCGGCAATCTCCCGGCCGTTCATTTTCAAGCCAAGGCCTTCAAACACCCAGGCGCTTTTTTTAAAGTCATCGTGATCCAGGCCAAAGTATTTTTCGATACATTCGCCTACGGACTGGTTGTTGTCGGCGACAATATTGTCGCTTTTTTCGCCCAAAAGCAAAACCAAGTGAGAATTGATGCCGTTGCCAGCGGGCAGGCCGGCGATGATTTGCCGCTCTATGCTGGTGCCTTCATGGGTAAAGGTGGCGAATCCCAGAGGGTCTTTGGCCGCCTGGCGCAGCCATTCCCGGGCGTTTTGTTTGTAGGCGTCTGACTCCTGGCCGAATTTTTCCAAGAAAACAAGACGTTTTCCTCCGCCCCTGTCTTGAACCGCGATGGTGTCTTGCAGAGTGGCGGCGATGTTTCCTCCGGACGACAGAATGGCTTTTTCAGCTTGCGGGGCGTCAATAATGGCCGTGCCTTTGATGCTTAAGTGAAGCGCCTCGGGCAGGCCCCGGCTGATCAAGCGCAATCTCTGCGCCACATCGGAACTGCAACGGAATATTTCCGATCTTCTTTTGGCCTTGTTCAGAACTTCGACAGGCTGTTTTTCAAGGGTTTCCATTACTTTGAGCTGCCGCGGAGAAAATTTGCTGATATCCAAAGGCGGCTGTTCGGGCGTTTGCAGGGTTATGGTTTCTCCGTCAAGACGGGTAAGGGCTATTTGGCTCCATTTGACGTTTTGCAGGTATTCTTCCAGCGGGATTTCAGCCACCCAGCCATTTTTTAAGAGATTTGACTCTTCTTTTTCGCCGCGATGGCGTATGACATTCAGGCGTTCTCCCTGGCTGTCATAGTAGATCCCGTTTGAAACGCGGTATTCGTTATATGGGAGAAAGCGTCCGTCGGCAGTCTGGATCGAGTTCGAAGAGGCATGGGTAAGGGTGATGGAGCCGTCTTTGTCTACACGCACATAGCCGGCGTGATTCCAGGTGTCCATAGCCGGCGCGGCGTTTGAGGGCTTGCAGTGATAGCCGAAAGCGATCAGATAATCCCCCGGGTGGTTTTTTAATTCGGTAAAATTGGCCACGTTGGCTCCCCGCACCGGCTTGCCCAGATGTTCGATCATTTCGCCCGCGTAAGAAAAATCCTTGTCTGAAAAATCCAAGCCGGCTTTTTCAAAGCAATGGCGCAAAAAGCTCAAGCAGTTGTTTTCCGAAGAATAGGGAGTGCCTATGCCGTTTTTGACGAGTTCGGGCAGTTTTCGCAGGCCTTCTGTTCTGATGGCGGTTTTTTCCCGCAAGAGCGTTTCAACTGACGGCAATTGCAGACCTTGGCCTGCCTTAATGGTGTCGGACGCGAGATGATTTTTTTCTTTGATGTTTTCAATGATTTTCTGTATAGGCGTGCCGGTTTTTTTGGCAATGGGCTCCGCCAACGCCCACAAGCTTTCGCCTTTTTTGACCCGGTGCTCCTCGAAAAGCGGCAGGTGCTTGGCGCTGCTTCCGCCGGCCATGACGGCCGAAGACATCGTGGCGGCCTCGGCAACGCCTATCAACGACTCTTTCGAGTCGTGTTCAGGAAAAAAATTTTCTATATGTTTGGCCAGACTGACGTAGGTTTCCGGCGTGAGAACTCTTTTGTAGTTTTGAACGGTGTTTTCCAGATTTTGCGCGAGATTGTCAAAAACCACTTCGCCCTTACTTCGGTAAACCGCGGCCAATTGTTCGGACAGAATTTCCGGCAGGCGGCCCAATGAGTCGGTTCGTTCCAATCTCAAGCCGGTCAATAACAAAGAGCCGGCTCTTGTCAAAGAACCAAGGCTTTGCAGCATTTCGGTAATTCGTCTTACTTTTCCGGCCACGCCGGGCATTTTTTCGGTTTCTTGGGTTCTGCCTTTCAGCCCCAGGGCGCGTAAATCCTGCCAGCATTCCCTGGCCGTGCCTACGGCCAGGCGCCGGCAGTAGCTTTCCCGTGCGTGCAGCATGTTTTCGGCCGGATTCTGCGCTTCGGGATCGATCTTTCGCCATTTGCGATACTCTGCTTTGGCGTCTTGCTGTTTTATATGACGATGAGATTTTTGCAGACGTCCAACGAGATCCAGGCCGATATAGCCGCCGCCCCGCGCAAGAGGCATCGCTATTCCTATGCCTGTCATAGTGGCAAAAGTGTTCCAGGCATCGGCCGCCAGGCGCGTGCCCTTCACTTTGTCTTCCACAAAGCCGTTGACCGCTTTCTCGACTTCTTTCGTGCGTTTTTTTTCTTGGGTTCTTTCTCCCCGCTTGTGTTCTAAGAAAACCTTGTTGATGCGATGTTTTATCAGACTGCTGTTTTCTTGGCTGAGCCGTCCGCTTTCAAACAGTTTTTTGTTTTGGCCCTGCAGGTCTTTGGCTTTTTGCGCCAGAGCATCCATATTCGCCAGGTCTTCCGCTGACCCGCCTTCTTCCAAAAAAGCTTTCCTTGCCTCTTCTTTGGCCTGGGCCAGCAGTTCTTGACGGATCTTTTGGATTATCTCCTGGTGCTCTTCTGACGGGTTGTCCCAGTTTATCCCCTCTTTCTTTAACGTCGCTTTTCTCTCGGTCAATAATTCCGCGAAGCGCTTTGTTTTGATTTCGCGATATTTACAGCGGGCTGTTTCGGTTTGGATCAGTATCTCGACAAAATCCGCGGCTGTTTGCTTGATTTGCTTTCTTTCTTTGACATCAACGGTTTTTTTATAAATATCTCCGCCGGCCTGTTCGCCCATTTTTTTGCCCAAAGGCAGTCTTAAGAAATCCGTGAGCAGCTTGACTCCGCCCACAGTGGTAAGGGTGGCGTAAATCGTTTCGCCTATCTGCTGCCGGGCGTTTTTGTCATGCCAAAGCGCCCGGCTGATTTCCGGAGTAGCCTTGGCCAGAAGCTTTGCTTTCTGCCAGCCCTGCTCTATTCTTTCACCCAGAGTGATCTTTTTTTCTTTGCCCGGCTTATCCCGCGGGGTTTCTGCGTCCGGTCGTTCGTCCGCTATCGCGCCAAATCCGGTTTCGGCCGCGGGCAATTTCGGGCTTTCTTTAATTTTTTTCTTTTCCGTCATTTTTTTGATTGTCCAGGGCCTTTAATTCAAGGGCGATATTCTCCAAATCTTTCAAAGTTCTTTGTAAAAGATTTTTGCTCTCTTTTTGATCTTGTCGGGCTATTCGCGCGACAGCTTTGGTAAAGGAGTTGTCAATTGTTTTGGTTTTTTCGTTCAAATAAACGGTTTCTAACAAACTAGCTAAATTTTCCAGCTCTTTCAGGCTGGCAAAGTCCAAAATATCGAAAAAAGCCTCTTTTTGTTCCAAAGGCAAGTTGAGGGAGTCAATCAGGAAAGCCAATTTTAGGCCAAGAATCTGCGCTTGTTCTTCCGGAGTGATTGGATTCTTTATCATGGAGAATTTGTATGCCTATTTTCTAATTTAGCTTATTATAAAACGAGTTATTGGCGATTACAATTATCATATCAAGCCCCATTAAACCACAAAACGGGCTCGAAAGCCCATTTTGCATTGGTGTTCCATTGTCAGTATCAAACGTTTTTTGTGCTCGATTAAATTTTCAGCGGCTCCCGGGGTAGACGAGGCAAGATTTTCAGCATAAAGTTGCGCCAGAGCGGGCTAGCCACCATCACCGATGACTGGGTCATTGAGGTGTTATCGTTATTGCCCACCCACACTCCGACCACTATGTTTGGGGTGTAGCCGATCGTCCAAGCGTCTCTGTCGTTTTGCGTGGTGCCGGTCTTGACCGCCACCTCATCAGCGTAATCAGCCAGGTAGAGAGAAGAATTGGCTCCGAACATAGGCGTCCTTGCGGCGTTGTCGGACAAGATGCTGTTGATTTCGCGGCTGGATTGGCTGGAAATTATCCGCAAAGAGCCTGTTTTTGCTTTCTCCAGAATATCGCCTTTGGCATCCTCGATCTTTAAGATAAAGTTGAGGGGGGTTCTCATTCCGTCTCTGGCAAAAGTTCCATAAGCTCCGGCCATCTCCAATAGCTTTACCTCTCCGCCGCCCAAAACCAGGGCCAGGCCGTATCTGCTTGTGTCATTAAGGGTAGTAATGCCCATTTCCTTTGCTTTTTCCAGGGCATTGGCTACACCCACGAATTGCAGCGTTTTTACCGCGGGTACGTTTCTTGATTGGGCTAAAGCCGATCTTATGGATATGGGGCCTTTGAAAAGCCCGTCATAATTATTGGGGTGGTAGCAGTCAAGGCCGTATCTGTCTTTTTCAGCCGAGCCGTCCGGAGGACAGTTCGGATTAAATTCCGTAAGAGTGTCCTGTAAAATAGTGTCGGGGCTGTAACCCATTTCAAAAGCAGTGGCATAGACAATGGGCTTGAAAGCGGACCCGGGCTGGCGCAAGCTTATGGTAACGTTTACCTGCGGGTCGAAGCGGCATGTTTTGCTCGGAGTATCCGGGCTGCAGCCATTCGGCGAAGATACGCCGAAATAGTCTTTTGAGCCGACCATAGCGAGAATCTCACCGGTTTTTGGGTCAAGGGCCACCAGCCCGGCGTTGTTTGCCCTATAGCCGGCCAGGCCTTTGCTGTAATTCGACACTTCTGTTTCGGCGGCTTCCTGCATATCAATGTCCAGCGAAGTGATTATTTTAAGCCCGGAGGAACTCAAGAACTCCTCGCCGTATTTTTGATAAAGATAATTCCTTACGAACATCACGAAATGAGGCGCTTTAATCGGATGGTTCAGGGGCAGAAATTCCAGGCTTTCTTCCTTGGCCGCGGCCGCCTCTTCTTCGGTGATGACTCCTTGTTTGGCCATTTGATTGAGCACATATTGCTGCCGGCCGATAAGCTCTTCTTTGGTGGTGGTGGCGTAAGGCCAAAGCGAAGAAGGAGATTTTATTAAAGCAGCGAGGGCAGCGGCCTGGGGCAGGGAAAGGTCGGCGGCAGACTTGTCGAAAAAAGTCCGGGAAGCCTCCTCCACGCCATAAATATTGGAGCCAAAAGGAACCAGATTCAGATACCACTCCAAAATCTGTTCTTTGGAATATCTTCTTTCCATCTCCAAGGCCAACACCGCTTCCCGTGTTTTTCTTTTTATGGTTTTATTGGCAGTAAGAAAATAATTGCGGATAAGCTGTTGGGAAATGGTAGAAGCGCCCTGAGCTCGTTCCTGCAGCTTTAAATCGTACAAAATAGCTCGGGCGATTCCTTTTAGGTCCACGCCCCTGTGCTGGTAAAAGCTCTGGTCTTCGGCTGCCACAATCGCCTGTTGCATCAAAGAAGATATCTGTGAAAGCGGCACCAGCGTTCTTTTTTCATCGCCGGCTATTTCATAAAGAACGGTTTTTCCGTCGCGGGCGTAAAGTTTGCTTGACTGGGCGATTTCGCTTTCAGTGAACTTTTCCGGCCGCGGCAGATCTTTGAGCAGGAACAGCAGGGTTATGGATGCTCCGGCGATTGCCAGAACGAGCAAAATACCCAGGAAGCGCAGTATTGGCCATAGAGCCCGCGCCCGGCTTTTGTAAACATTTTTCGGATTTTTTACCTTAGGCATACTTTTCTTTCTTTTTATCTTACCTTAAATCATCGGATAACCCAAAACCGTCCTCGGCTAATCCGGGACGGTCTTGGGTAGGTTTCTTTTTAAAATCTTTTATTCAACGTCCTCATCTTCTTCTTCCTCTTCCAGCTCGTCGTCTTCCAAGTCGCCGAGATCTTCATCGGCGTCCTCTTCGGCAACATCATCGTCGATGTCATCGTCGATGTTCATTTGATCGTAGATTTCCAAAAGCATGTTGTTATGTCTAATTTTTTTTACCAACTTTTGCGACCTTTTCCAAAGTCGTATACAGCCATTATATTGAGAGAAACAAGTCTGTCAACCCCATCGGAGGGAAATTATGCACAGTATAGGGATTCTGCCCGCCGGAAAGTCCGGCAGGGCTTATCCGTTATTACTGTAAACGCCGCAGATAGCGGCAGCCAAAGCATCCGCGGCGTCATCGGGCTTGGGGATTTTTTCCAGGCAGAGCGTTTCCTTTACCATTTTTTGAATTTGTTTTTTGTCGGCCCGGCCGTAGCCGCAGATACCCATTTTAATCTGCAGAGGCGTTAATTCGATAACCTT
>JAQUKS010000001.1 GCA_028718965.1 Minisyncoccota bacterium | reverse complement strand
TCCAGGCAAACGACCACCAACCCCATTTTTTTCAGCTGGCGCAGAATAAAACGTTTTTTGGCCGACCCGGTGTTCACCAAAAGTATAGTTTTGCCGACAAAGCTGTTTTCATTTTTCATATTTTTATTTTCAACGCGCTCCGGAATGCCCGGGGTTTATTGCAATGATTTTAATTCTTGTTTGAAAATTTTGAGCAAAGACGTTCTGATGGTTCGGGGAATGTTGTCAGAGGAGTGGATTCCGAAGTATTTTTTTCTGAAACAGGCTTCTTTGGCCAGGGCTTGCCTTAGGAACTTTTTTTTGAAAAGCTCCATCAGATGGCCTTTGGCTCCGTTTTTCATGGCCAGCAAGAACTCCAGCATTTGCTCTTCCATGATGGCCGGGGGCATGTCATAACTGCTCTGCCGGCCGCCGAATATGATGTAGAGATCCCGATATCGCGGCTTGAACATATCTTCTTTGATGCCCATTTGCTCGGGCCGGCCCCCGACAGCCCATGACGAGAGAAAGGAGCTCGCGCACATCGTGCACCCCAGGCACCACTTGCCCGCTCCACCCGCTTTTTCCAGATCGCACGACATATTGTATTGTAGCAAATCCGGATAACGATTAAAAAATATTTTGTATTCGGCTATGTTGTAAAGCGGCTCGACCAGGCTCAAACACCTCAAAGTGTTGTCGGTGAATTCGTCCAGGCGCTGGTTCATTTTGGCCAGATAGGCCGCGCTTTGATCAAAAGAGGGATAGGCTTTACGGCCGCAGCGGTTGACGAAGCTGTCGTTGAAATTCTGCTCGTTGCCCATGACGATATAGCGGGCCCTGGCCGAATAAGCGAAAGGCAGAAGCTCCATGGCGAAAGCCAGCATGGCATTGGCGTTGTCGGCCGATCTCATCTCTTTTTGGTATTCTCGGCGGTAAAGAGCCTCGTCCATGTTATCGAGGAGAACTTTTGTTTTTCGGCCTTCGTTCTTTTGGAAGGCTTTCATAATGCTTTCTTTGCGTTTGAGCTCCCTCGGATTGACGTTTTCCATTTCGCGCACGAAAACAGGCAAAACATCGAACCCCAGCTCTTTGGCCAAAGCGTAAGAAAGAAGGCTGTCTTTGCCAAAAGACATCGCCAGGATTATTTTTTTATCATTGACGCTTCGTTTGCCCAGAATTTCTTTTCCGCCAGTTTTTATAAAAAGGAAATTCTTTTTTCCCGCTTTCCAGGATTCTTCCAAACGCGCCTGATCAATCTTGTTTTCCTGGCAGATACGCGCCAGGTCTTTTTTCAGGCCGTAATCGACGAAATCGTAAAAAAAGGGCTTTTTGAAATCCCATTCGATCTTATGCTTTTGGCCGGACAGCCCCAGCGCTCCCAAGCGGCAAAAGAGAAAGTTTTCCGCCAGAATTCTTCGCTCTTTTTCGTTCAGACACCCAAAAATGCCTTTCGGATACGCGAGGCAATATTCTTTTTTGAAAAGCCCTACGGCCAATCCGTTCGCTGTGACTTTGCTTTTTATTTTTATCCTGTCTTTTTCATTCATGATTATTTTTCCCGATCCGGCATTACGGCTGTTCGGCCATGAACTCGATTATCTCATTCACGGTTTTATCGAGGCAGTTTTTGTTTACCCACGCGTTTGCCTTGCTTTCGGTCATAGCAGTATCCTTGTAAAGGCTTAAGATCTCTTGAGCGGATTTTCTCTGAATCGCGAAAAGCTTGTCGTAGTCGTTGATCGTAAGATGGTTCGCGTTCCAGCTGATTGCTCCCTCCTGAAGAGCCGCTTTCAGGGTGTAGGCGCCTGACTTGGCGTAAGACTCCGGGTCTTTGAGCTCTTGGAGCGATGAAGCCAGCATAGCGCAGGCCCATTGTTCTTTCGTGCCCTCTATTCCTCCTTGTTCAATGATTTCGGGCAGAAAAGCCCTGTAAACCGAATCTGCTTCGGCTTCGCATATAACAGCCTCGGCTTTCTCTCCCAAACGTTTGGCGCCGGTTGATTCTTCCGGATGCAGATGTGAATACTCGTGGAACATCGAGAGCATCCTGGCCATGGCTTGTTTTTGTTCTTCGCTGATTCCCGCGAAAGCCTCTTTGGCGTTGCTTATCAAATCAAGATACTTTGAGAAATTAGCGTCATAGCTCCTTCTTTGCTCGTTCACGAAAATGACGTTCGTGCCTTTTGACTCCTGGGCCACTGCCTTAAAAGCCACGTTTACCCCGAATTCGCCGATGTCTATCAAAGATTGGGTTTTTTTCTCGCTCAGGCTTTCGGCGAATTTTTTCAGCCCGCTCTTTTCCAAACAATCGGCCATGACGTTTTTCGCTTTTTCAAACTTTTTGTCCTGCTCCAGGCAATCCCTGCTTTTCACGCAAATCTTTATTTCCGGATCAACATGCTTTTCTTTATACATGCCTTCCATCGAAGGAATGATTGCGATAGGAAAGGCCGATTTTATCAATTCGTCGCTGGCCTGGTCGATCTGCTCTTGCAGGCTTTGAGCTTCGGGGGCCGAGGTGTCTTTCGCGTAAATTTTGGACATCAGCTCAAGGAGCCTGGCCATTTCTTGCCCCCCGGGCTTGTTTGACCATGCTTTGTCTTTGGAATCCTCAAAAAGTTTTTTGAATTTAGCCGACAGAAAGCCGGTTTCTTTGGGAAACATCCGGCTCAAGGAAAACAGTTCCTTTTGTCCGGGAACGTCGAACATTTGAAGGCCGGCTTTTTTGGAGGCCTCGGGGGAGAGCTGGCTGTATGCGAGAAATCTCACGAACAAAGGGTTGGCTTTCGAACCGGTTTTCAGCAGATCCGCCAGCAGATCCCTTTCGGACGAGTCAATGCCCATTTTGTTCAGATCGTTCTCGTCCATGCGTTCCAGCGTTTTATACCACATCCTTGCTTCTATTCTTTTGGCCACGCTGGCCATCACCGCAAGCAGAACCTCTCTTCTCTGGCCTTCAACCTCGGGCAATTCGCTGAACCAGTTGTTCGCTAAGGCAAAAGAAAGCTTTTCGTCAGGCAGATTTTTGAGCGTCGGCGCTTCTTTTTTGAGCTCGGGTATCTTTTTGCCGACCCATTCGACGGCGATTTTCCTTATTTGATCGGACAAGTCGATCGAGTTTTCAAACCCGCCAACGCGTTCATGCAAATCCTGCCATCTTTCCTCCTCTACCTGGCCGTTTTCTTTCTCCGTTCGTTCAGGCTTGAGCAGTTTCAGCGAGCTTGAAATATAATTGAGGCGCCTGGGCTCCAACAAAGGCTTTTCTTGCTCTGTTTTTTCTTTCGGATTTTCCGGATTCGGGCGCAGGCAAAAATTTTCTGGATTCATATTTTTTATGTTGAATTTGTTTTGATTTTAACATCAGTGATTGAAAATTTCCAGCCAACCTGATAAAATTAGAAAATAACTTGAAACAAACAAAAAAGTATGAGCGCCATTGATGAAATAAGAAAAGCGAGATTGGAAAAACTGCGCAAGATTAAAGCGGCCGGGATTGACCCTTATCCGGCCGCGAGCAAAAGAACGCACACTGTCGGGCAGGCCCTGGCTGATTTCGCCAAGCTCAAGAGATCGGCCGAGCAAGTCGTTCTGGCCGGCCGGATAATGGCTCAAAGAGGCCACGGCGCCTTGCTGTTTTTGAACATTCAGGATGGCTCGCCCTCCGCCGTAAACGGCCCCGGCAACATTCAGATTATTTTAAGGCAGGACAAAATAGGGGAGAAGAGCTTTGAATTTTTTACAGAAACAATGGACATCGGCGATTTTGTGGAAGTGAAAGGCGTTTTGATTGAAAGCAAGACCGGCGAGAAAACGCTGGAGGCCGTTGACTTCAGAATACTGGCCAAATCGCTTTTGCCTTTGCCCGAAAAATGGCACGGCCTCCAGGATATCGAGGAGAGATTGCGCAAAAGATACCTGGATATTCTGTTCAATCCGGAAGTAAAAGAAATGGTCCAAAAACGGGCTGTATTTTGGAGCTCCATCAGGGAATTCCTCGTAAAAAAGGGCTTTATGGAGGTGGAAACGCCTGTTCTTGAGACAACCACCGGAGGGGCTGACGCCCAGCCTTTCGTGACGCACCACAATGCTTTGGACATAGACGTCTATTTGCGCATTTCAATGGGCGAGCTCTGGCAGAAGCGTTTGATGGTGGCCGGTTTTGAAAAAACCTTTGAAATAGGCCGCCAGTTTCGCAACGAAGGCATGTCGCCCGAGCACTTGCAGGATTACGCCCAGATGGAATTTTACTGGGCTTACGCTGATTACGAACAGGGGATGAAGCTGGTCGAAGAGATGTATAAACACGTTGCCAAGAAAACATTTTCAACCCTTAAGTTCAAAATAGGGGAGCATGAAGTCGATCTGGGCAAGAAATGGGAAAAATACGATTACAAGTCCACGGTGCAGAAATACACCGGCGTTGACATTACCGAAGCCGGCATGGACGAAATAGTGAAAGCGCTTAACAGGCTCGGCATTGATTACGACAAGCATGGTTTCAACAAGACCAGAGCCATTGATAATCTCTGGAAATATTGCCGCAAAAAAATATCCGGCCCTGGCTTTTTGATAAACCAACCGGTGGTGATCTCGCCCTTGGCCAAAAGGAGCGAAAAGAACCCCCGGTTTACCCAGCAATTCCAAGTATTGCTGGCTGGCAGCGAGATGGGTAAAGGGTATTCGGAGCTCAACGACCCTATTGATCAGGCCGAAAGATTCAAAGAACAGCAGAAACTCAGAGAAGCCGGCGACGAGGAAGCCCAGATGAACGACCAGGACTTTGTCGAAGCCCTGGAATATGGCATGCCCCCAACCTGCGGATTCGGCACATCAGAGCGCTTGTTCAGTTTTTTGATGGACAAACCCATCAGAGAATGTCAAATATTCCCGCTAATGCGGCCGAGATAAAACAATTTAGTTAGTTAAGCTTTAATCAGCAAAAAATATGCCGGAAAATTTTGAAACAAAGCCTGAAAATAAAAACGAGGGTAAAGAAAACGATCTGGGCAAATTCGAGAAGGCCATCCGGGCTTTTCTCGCCGAACAAACTCCCGCTACCCTTAACGAAAAACGGAATAAAGGCGAAAGGCCGGCGGATTATTTTTCTGATTTTGACGTTAGCAACCCCAGGCCGAACGATATGAAGGCCTGGCAATCGGGCGATTACGAAATCAGAAATTTTCGCATTTCTCCCACCGATAAAAAAGACATCCGCGGTTTTCATTTCAATGTTGGCGACACCGAATTTCACATCATGGGCAAGGCGGCCGAAAGGGTCTACGAATTACTCAAAGGAGAATAAAATAAACGGCTTCCTTGATTGAATTCAAGGAAACATTATGGGAATATGGAGAATAACTACGCTTTTATAGACGGCCAAAACTTAAATCTCGGTATCCAGAGTTTGGGCTGGAAGTTGGATTATTGGCGTTTCAGGAAATATCTCGCTGAAAAATATTCGATAGCCACGGCATACTACTTTGTTGGTTATATGCCTGGCAATCAACCGCTTTATTCTGATTTGCAAAAAGCTGGTTATGTCTTGGTTTTCAAACCAACTATTCCAGATAGCGATGGGAATGTAAAAGGCAACATAGATGCCGATCTTGTCTTATAGGCAATGATTGATTTTTTAAGCTATAATCAGGCAATAATCGTTTCTAGTGATGGTGATTTTTATTCGCTTGTCAAACACCTTTATGGAAACAATAAATTACGGTTTGTGATGAGCCCTTACACTAAGACTTGCTCAACGCTGTTGAAAAAAGAGGCCAAAGAAAAAATTGTATTTATGGATAACTTACGAAAAAAGCTTGAATATAGAATATAAATGAAAAAGCACCGCCAAGGGACGAAACCCAAAGAAGTGCTTTCTCGTGTGGATGTCTGCAGTATAGCACAAAAATTTTTGTCAAACAAGAGCTGCTTACAAACGTCCTTAGTCCTCATGGGCTGTTTTTTATTGCAAAGCCATCTCGAAAGCGTAGAATAAAATTAAGATGAAACAAAGGAAAAGCGCCGTTGTTAAGTATTGACACCCATATTAACATATGTTAATATGGGTAAAAGACATTAACAACATATGAATTTAAAAGAATTTTATACCACAAAAGAATTAGCCGAGTTGTTGGGAGTCAGCCGGATAGCTGTTTTTAACAGAATTAAAAAAGGCGATATCAAGGCTCAAAAAATGGGCCGTAATTTTGTTATATTCAAAAAAGATGTCGGGGACATAGAAACTTTCTTGAGTAATTTATTCAAGCTTGCCAAGGACTGGGCGCTTTCACACAAAGAATTCCCTGATCAGTTCTATTGCCAAAATAGCGGAATATTCCAGGCGCGCGTTACAAAAATGGGCAGCTTGATGATGGAAAACAAAGATGCCAAGGCCATGTTTTCTTTGCTTGTGTCCATTGCCGGTGAAATAGGCAATAATTCGTATGATCATAATTTGGGCCAATGGCCGGATACCCCCGGCATCTTTTTCGGGTATGATCTGAATAAAAAACAAATTGTTTTGGCGGACAGGGGATTGGGGATATTAAAAACCCTGAAAAGAGTGAAGCCCGAGCTTGAGAATCACGAAGAGGCGCTGAAAGTCGCGTTTACCGAGATGATTTCCGGCAGAAAACCGGAGGCCAGGGGCAATGGATTGAAATATGTAAGGAATGTCATCGCGAAGAATCCGATAAATTTGATCTTTCAAACAGGCGACGCGAAATTAACATTAAACGGCGGCACGGCTGTCTTGGATATTGAAAAAGTAAAAGAAAATATCCCTGGCTGCCTTGCCCTGATTACTTATTAATATGATTATTGAACTAAAAAAATTCGGCACAACATTGATTTCCCGCCAAACAGGCAGGGAAGCGTTTTCGGCTCTGCGGCCCCTTTTGCAAGACGTTCAAGAAGATGAAATAATCGAAGTAGATTTTGACGGCGTTTTGACTTTTTCCCCGTCTTGGGGAGACGAATTTCTAACGCCCCTGCTGAATGCCTACGGAGGAAAAATGATTTTAAAAAACACCGGCAACCCTTCAGTGCAGGCCACCTTGGAGATACTGGAACAAACTACCGGCAAAACCTTTGCTACAAAGTAGGTATGCCGGCTTTAGTATAAGATGAAACAAAGCAAGTATGGCAGAAAACAACCGTGAGATCGAGGTAAAATTCAAAGTAGAAAGCCGTCAGCAAATGCAAGAGAAAATAAACGGCCTGGGGACTGTTTATGAGGGCCAAGCCTTTGAACGAACGGTTCTTTTCGACACGCCAGAGGACGCTTTAAGAGAGCAGGGGAGGTTTTTGCGCGTAAGAAGCGGCTTCAAGAATGTGATTACGCTCAAGACCAAAATAGCCAACCCTGATTTCAAGGAAAGAGAAGAAATAGAGCTGGAAATATCCGACTTGCCGAAGATGGAAATCATCCTGCGGGCCCTGGGCTTTAGCAAGGCCCGAATAATGGAGAAGCGGCGGAAAAAGTGGAGCTTGGGCGAGGCCGAGATCACTCTTGACGAGCTTCCTTTCGGCGACTATTTGGAAATCGAGGCCGCCGAAGCCCGAATCCGCGAAATTGCCGCCAAACTGGGCCTTGATTTCAACGACAAAATTACCCATTCCTATTGGGGCCTCTGGCGAGAAATCACCAACCCCCAAAACCCCACCCAAGGTGACATTGTTTTCTAACCACCAATCACTAACCACTTAATCACTAGTCACTGCTATCTATTATAGTCGTTGGAAATCCTCAAAAATGAGAGTAAATTAAAGGAATATGAACAACGAACAACTTAAAACGTATGCTTTTATTGATGCTTCCAATCTTTTTTACGGAGGCGAGAAAAGTTTGGGCTGGAAAATTGACTATGCTAAGCTCTTGATCTATCTAAAGAAAAAATACAACATTACCAGGGCTCTGTATTTTGGTGGGGTGGAGACCCATAAATTTTCTTTTGATTATTTAACCAATTCTACCGTCCCTATTGATGAGTTAGAGAGACATCTGATTCAAATGATTGAACAAAAAGGGGAGCGAATGAATGAGGCGTATATCCTACTTTTAGCTCGACATTTGCAGAGAGTAAGGTTTTACTTAAGATTACAGAAGTTTGGTTATGAGTTATTTCTCAAACCGGTGAAATTATACGAACAAGAGGATGGCGTCACCAAAAGAAAAGCCAACTGCGACGTTGATATGGCTTTTTATCTAATGAAAGAAAAAGACAATTTCGACCGAGCCATTATTCTATCGGGCGACGGCGACTTCCTGCCGGTTTTGAAGCATCTAAAGGAGCAAGGCAAAGAAGTGATAATCTTAGCCCGAGGGCCAAGAACAGCCCGGGAAATCCGCCAACTTGCAGGTGGAAATTTCAGAGATTTTGAGTATTTGAAATACCTTTTGCAAATGGAGGAAGAATAAAATAAATGAGACGGACTCGTATAGAATCCGCCCCACGTTTAGTGTCTTAATTATACACCCTTAAACCCACTTGTCAACCCTTGTATGCACAGCCCTCCTCACTCAACCACCACTCACTAATCACTTACCCATATGCCATCACAACTTGAAGAATTGAGCGAGCATATCCACAAATTCTGCCTGGCCCGGGGCTGGAAACAATTCCACAACCCCAAAGACCTGGCCATTTCCATATGCCTGGAAGCCAGCGAAGTCTTGGAACACTTCCAATGGAAGAGCGAAAAAGAGATCGCCCAATATATTAAAACCCACAAAGAAGAGGTAGCCGACGAACTGGCCGATGTTTTCGTTTACCTTTTAACCATAAGCCGCGACCTCGACATCGACCTGGCCCAGGCCCTAAAAGATAAAATGGCCAAAAACGCCAAACGTTATCCTGTGGAAAAAGCTAAAGGTAATTATAAAAAGCACGGGCAACTGGGAGGTTGAAATCCACGTAAAATAAAGGTAGGATTAGGGTAGTTAAAAACAAAATTATGGATAAAAAACAACTTATTCAACAAATTGAAAAATTGCGAAATTCGCGAGTTATTACATATCTAACCAGCGATCGGCAAGGCGCCCCAGGCACCCCATCAGCCAGAATCGCCATGGATATCGTGCCGATAATCAGTAAGCACCTGCGAGCCATTGGTAAAACCGAGAATATTGATTTACTTTTACATTCGGCGGGCGGAGACACGATGGTGCCTTGGCGGTTGGTTTCAATGATTCGCGAATACTGCGACAAGTTTTCGGTTTTAATCCCGTATAAAGCCCACTCATCGGCCACGATGATTTCATTGGGAGCCGATGAAATCGTAATGAGCGATCTTTCCGAGCTTTCACCGATTGACCCCTCGACTGCCAATGTTTTTAATCCCCAAGACCCGCATAATCCCCAAAACAAAATTCCGATTTCCGTTGAAGACGTTATGGCTTATTTTGACTTGGCCAAAAACAAATTCGGTATAAAAGACGATGCAGAGTTAGCTAGAATTTTCAGCAAATTCGTTGAAGCCAACCCGCAAATTCACCCCTTGGCTTTGGGCAATGTCAACCGCACCCATAACCTAATCAGAATTTTAGCCAAACGCCTGCTCAAAAGCCACAAATCGCCGATGAAAGAGGAGGAAATTGAAAAAATTGTTGATTACTTCACCGAAAAACTTTACTCGCACCAATATTTCATCGGCCGGAAAGAAGCCAAAGAGGATTTGGGCCTAAAAACAGTTGTTTCAGCAAGCGACGAGTTGTCCAAAGTGATGACCGACTTATACGAGGAATACGCCCGAGAAATGGAGCTTGGCGTTTTGTGGAACCCCGAAAACGAGCTTGGCCAAAATTCTATGCAAAACAGAAAGGGCTACAAAATCGCCTTTATTGAAAGCGCGGAAATTGCCAATTATTTTGAACTCACGCTTGATTTCAAAAAGCAACAGGTAAATATAACCCAGCAAACCCCCCAAGGCCCCGTCCAAATACCCCAAGAGCAAGTAGCTTTTAGGCCCATCGCCCAGGGATGGAAGTAGATAAGTTATTATAAGTGCTTATTAATATTATGAGTAATGATATTCAAAAATACGATTCAGTCCTAGCCGCAGTTGAATTTGACGATTCTATTAACAAACTGCAAAATGCCTTAGATGAGAATCAGGTGTTGAAAGATAAGCAGCTTACTTTAGGATTATTGGACCCACAAATAAAGAAGTTGAATGAAAAGAGGCCTGCGGAGGTATTTGTTTCTTTAAATAGAATACAATTTCAGGAGAAAAATTATATTTTAGAAAAAAGCGCAGATATTATAAATGTTATCTTATCTCTCGACAAGGCACGAAAGACGATACTAAGTAGCTCAATTTCTAACAATATAAAATTTTGTGGAGCAATTATCGCATTAACATATGATATAGAAGGGATAGATATAAAAGAAGCGGAAATGGTTGATAAAATCTTTAACTTTAAAAAAACAAAGAAAGAGATTAGAAATTTTAATTTTAAATCGGCCGATAATAAATTTAATTATAATATCGTGATGGAATATAGCCATGGGCAAGAAGCAAAATCATTAAAGATAAATTTTGACGTAAATAATATTTATCAGGTTGAAGAAAAAAGGGTTGAACAATTAAGTGATGTGATAGCCGAAATAAAGAGCAAGGTGGACAATATAAAAGACTTTTTCAGTTTTATTCATGGATTATTGTAAAATTATATGTCTACACTGGGAGATAAAACAAATAAAGATCTGCCTAAAGGGTTTAGATCTAGCGACACAGAACCGACTACTTCTGAAGAGCCGAGAGAAATCACCTCTGATGATCTCCATCCCATAAGAGAAGCTATTATTAACCTGAACAATGAGGCTAATAAACTAACTAATCAATTCAGAACAATTAAGAAAGATGTTGAAGAGCATAATATAAAGTTTAAGAACCAAGAGGACAAAATAAAAAAACAGGCTGACAATTTCAGCTCACAGGCTGGAAAAATAGAAACTTTAAAAAACGACATAGAGAATCAAAAAAATAGAATTCCAGAAATAGTGGGTTTATTTTCCGCAATAATCGCTTTAGTCCTAGTAGATGTAAATATCATAAAGTCTGCAAATTCTTTTTTGTCTGCGATATTGTTAATTGTTGCGCTTACTTGTTCGGTAGCTATTTTTGCTGTTTTGATTCATTTGTTTTTCGCTCCAGTAGAAAAAGTAAAATTTACTAGGAGATCATTTTTAATTCCAAATATAATACTAGCGGTATTAATTATTGTCGGTATGCTTTTATATTTTTTAAATATTGATATTAATAAAATTAGGCCAGAAGCAACAATCAAAAATCAACAGTATCTCAACTTGCCTGATGCGCCAAATAACTAATTTATGCCATTATTAAGTTGGATAGGAAAAGAAAAAATAGTTGATTATGATAAGGATGTGGCTTTTTGGTGGGAAGTGAAAGCAAAAATTTGACATAAAATTTCTATGGGTTATAATATGCCTATGGATCAAAAATTTATTATTACAACTTCAGATACAGCTTCAGATATGGCAAATTTGTCAACTTCTGGCTTGTCGCAAACTGTTTGGGTCGCGATAAATGTTGCCAGCTATCCATTAACAGTTGGGGAATTAACGGCTGAGATTATTTTGGCTGATGCTTCATCGTCTTTCAACTTTGCAACATTTAGCAGTAGGTCTTTCGTAGATTTTGAAAAAAAAGTTTTAGGCGATTTGGCGCTTTTTAATGATAGTTCTTTCCCGCAGAATACTTACGGGGTTAATATGTCTAATGCGCCACGTGATATTATAGAATCAAACACTTTAACAGGCATTCAGAAATCTGCAATAACTTTGGCAATTCATTGCCAAAACAGGAGGAATTATGTAATCATTGCAGTTTCGGACACTGACAGCCAGACAACATTTATAGGTTTTTTGCAGTCATATAACATACCCTTTGCTACACCAGAAGAAATACAGAAAAGACTCAGGTAGGGAAAAGGAGAACACCCGAGAAGCAAGCTTAAAACAGCTTGTTTTTAGTTATTGAAATTATTAAAAAATGGGGGTATCTTAAAAGAGGAATAAGATTATTTATGCAAATAAAATCTAAACAGAGAGTTAAGGATCATGGCGAAGTATTCACGCAAGAAAAAGAGGTGAGCGCCATGCTTAATCTTGTCAAAAACGAGACAGAAAGAATTGAATCCCGTTTTTTAGAACCTGCGTGCGGCAACGGAAATTTTTTAGCTCCAATACTTGAAAGAAAGCTTGAGGTGGTAAAGAAAAAATACGGGTCTATTCAAACAGAATTTGAGCGAATGACGTTTCAGGCGGTAAGCAGTATATATGGAGTTGAATTATTGCAGGATAATATTGAAGCGTGCATTGAGCGTCTTTATAATATTTTCAATGAAATGTATACCAAATTATATAAAGACAAGTGTAAAGATGAGTTTAAAAAGAGTATTTATTTTGTGCTGAAGCGAAACATTTTGCAAGGAGACGCGCTAACTTTAAAAAAAGCTAATGGCAAAGAATACATAATATTTTCTGAATGGTCTTTAGTAGATGGCGGAATGGTAAAACGAAGAGATTTTCAATACGCCGAACTGGCGGATTTTGATCCAAAACGCCCGACTTTGTTTTCCCTGCGAGAAGTCGCTGATACGGGCGAAGCGGTCTTTTCTCCTATGCCAGTCAAAGAATTTCCACTGGTCCACTATCTATCACTCAATTATGAAGATGCAAAATAATTACAACCCTGATGTACTTTCTTGTCTTGCTAATTTAAGTAGTGATGAAGTTTTTACTCCGCCAAAATTAGCGAACGAAATTTTAGATTTATTACCAAAAGAGATTTGGAAAGACAAAACTGCGACTTTCTTGGATCCGGTTTGTAAGTCAGGAGTATTCCTGCGAGAAATTGCCAAAAGATTGCTGGAAGGATTGAAGAATGAAATTCCGGATCTTCAAAAAAGGATTGACCATATTTACAGCAAACAAATTTTTGGGATTGGAATCACGGAATTGACTTCGCTACTTTCTAGGCGTAGTTTGTACTGCTCAAAAATTGCCAATGGAAAATACTCTGTATCTGGTTCTTTCAACAACGATCAAGGTAATATTTTCTTTGAGAAAACAGATCACGATTGGAAAAATGGAAGGTGCTCTTTTTGTGGAGCTAGTCAGTCAGAGTATCAGCGTGAGGAGGGGCTCGAGACTCACGCATACAAATTTATACATAATAAAAAACCTAATGTAATAAATAATATGAAATTTGATGTAATTATAGGCAACCCGCCTTATCAATTAAGTGATCAGGGCGATTCAAAAGATGGAGCGAGACAGAGAGGCGGCGCTATCCCCGTGTATCATTTATTTGTGCAACAGGCAAGGAAAATGCAGCCGCGTTTTCTTGTAATGATTACGCCGTCTCGGTGGTTTTCTGGCGGAAGAGGCCTAGACGTGTACCGACAGGAAATGTTACAAGATGGCAGGATAAGCCATTTAGTTGACTATCCTGTATCTGGGGAATGTTTCCCCGGTGTAGAGATAAAAGGCGGTGTGAGCTATTTTTTGTGGGAAAGGGATCACTTAGGCGATTGTGAAGTTAAGACTGTTCGTGGAAATAACGTTTCTATATTAAGGCGTACATTGATAGAAAAAGGAAGCGATATCTTTGTGAGATTTAATGAATCAATAGAGATATTAAAGAAAGTTTTACTAAAAAAAGAACAATCATTTAGTAATTTTGTAAGTAATCAGAAGCCGTTCGGTTTGAGAACCTTTTTTGAGGGTGAAAAAAGAGAAACAAAAGATTCTTTCAAAATTTATACCAATAAGGGCTGTGGTTTTGTAAAAAATAGAGATATTACTCAAAACTTAGACTGGATTGACGAGCACAAGGTTTATATATCAATGGCATATGGTGCTGGAGAGGATTTCCCCCATCAAATCATCAACAAACCATTTTATGGTGAGCCTGGAACATGTTGCACCGAAACTTATCTTGTAATTGGACCTTTTGAATCTAAAAAAATTGCCGAAAATGTTATTTCTTACATGAGGACTAGATTTTTTAGGTTTTTAGTCATGCTAAGGAAAAATACACAACATGCTTCTAGGGGCGTTTACACCTTTGTTCCAATTCAAAATTTTTCTGAGTCATGGACTGATGAGAAATTATATAAAAAATATAAATTAACTAAAAAAGAAATTGCTTTTATTGAATCTATGATCCGCCCAATGAATTAATATGAGTAAAGATTTTTTCCCACAAAAACCGGATATTAAACCGACAATATACGCCTATGAACTTATAGGCGTTGTTTCACATAAAGGTTTGTTGAAAGTTGGCTATACGGTGCGTAGTGCGGAAGAGAGGGTCAAGGAACAACTCGGGACAGCGCAAATATCATACCGGATAGTGCTTATTGAAGATGCCATTAGGAACGACGGCACTACTTTTACCGATCACGAGGTTCACCAACATCTGAAGAAGAAAAGTATCAAAAGAAAAGACGGCGAGTGGTTTAAGTGTGGCTTAAAAGATGTTAGGTCTGCGATTGATGATATCAGGGAACGAAAATTTAACATTGAGACGCGCGGACTGAATTTCAAAATGCGTCCAGAGCAGAAAGCGGCGGTAGAAAAAACAGCAGATTATTTTGATAGTCATAGAAAAGAAAATCCCGACAAAACCCCACATTTTTTATGGAACGCAAAAATGCGCTTTGGCAAAACATTCGCGACATATCAATTGGCGAAAAAGATGGGATGGACAAAGATTTTGGTAATGACTTTTAAGCCGGCGGTTGAGAGCGCGTGGGACGATGACTTAAAAGAACATATTGATTTTCGGGGTTGGCAGTTTGTTTCTGCTGCTCAAAATACGCTTTGGCATAAAGACATTGATGAAAAAAAGCCGTTTGTTTGTTTTGGATCATTTCAAGATTATTTGGGTAAAAATAAAAGCACCGGTGGGATAAAAACAAAAAATGAATGGGTTCATAAAACCAAATGGGATTGTGTTGTGTTTGATGAGTATCATTACGGTGCTTGGCGCGAAAATGCCAAAGAACTTTTTGAGGCGGAAGAGAAAAAAGAAAAAGAGTTTGCTGAAGGTAAGGGGTTAGAAGACTTTAATGAGAAAATATTGCCCATAAAAACGCAGGCGTATTTATATCTTTCCGGTACACCTTTTAGGGCAATCGCTTCTGGAGAATTTATTGAAGAACAAATATACAACTGGACTTATTCGGATGAGCAACGAGCAAAGGAATCGTGGAGCGATAAAGGTAAATTTAATCCCTACGCCCCTCTCCCGCGCATGGTGATGATGACTTATCAGCTTCCTGATTCAATAATTGACATAGTTCAACAAGGAGAATTCAACGAATTTGATTTAAACGAATTTTTCGCTGCCGAGGGCAAGGATAAAAAAGCGAAATTTAAATACGAAGATGAAGTGCAAAAATGGCTTGATTTGATACGCGGATCTTTTGCGGAAACCACTATTGATAATTTAAAGCTTGGGGCAAAGAAGCCGCCAATGCCTTATTCACACGCCGAGCTATTAAATGTTCTTAACCATACGCTGTGGTTTTTGCCTTCGGTTGCATCGTGTTATGCGATGCGTAATTTGCTAAAGAAAAGGCAAAATACTTTTTATCATGATTATACGATAGTCGTGGCGGCAGGCCAAGGCGCTGGTATAGGGATAAAAGCGTTGCCACCAGTCCTAGAAGCTATGGATGATCCGTTGGCGTCTAAAACTATTACCTTAACCTGCGGAAAACTTTTGGTTGGCGTAACGGTAAAGCCGTGGACGGGCATTTTTATGCTTCGCAGTTGTTCTACGCCAGAGACATATTTTCAAGCCGCTTTTCGTGTGCAGTCGCCGTGGAGCATTAAAAATCCGGACGACAAATCACCCAATAAAGAAGAAATTATTAAAAACGAGTGTTATGTTTTTGACTTTGCGCCGAATCGCGCGTTAAGACAGATTGCTGAATATAGCTGTCGGTTAAATGTAAATGAATCCAACCCAGAGGCTAAAGTGGCGGATTTTATAAGCTTCCTTCCGGTTCTTGCCTATGACGGCAGCGCTATGAAGCAGATTGACGCAGCAGGAATTTTGGATATGGCAATGAGCGGCACCACCGCCACATTACTTGCTCGTCGTTGGGAAAGCGCTTTGCTAGTTAATGTAGACAACAATACGCTCAAGCGATTGATGGATAATAAGGCGGCGATGGATGCTCTTATGAGCATCGAGGGTTTTAGAAATTTGAATCAGGATATTGAGACTATTATCAACAAATCCGAATCTGTTGAGAAAATAAGAAAAGAGGCAAATGACAAAAAATTGGCCAAGAAAAAGCAAAAAGAACTTACTGAAGAGGAAAAAGAATATAAAAATCTTCGTAAACAAGTGCAGGAGAAGTTAATTAAATTTGCCACCCGCATTCCTGTATTTATGTATCTTACAGATTATCGGGAAAGAACGCTGAGAGATGTAATTACTAAATTGGAGCCTGGGTTATTCAAAAAAGTTACTGGCCTAACTCAAAAAGATTTTGAGATGCTTGTGAGTCTCGGGGTTTTCAGCAGTGCTTTAATGAACGATGCAGTGTATAAGTTCAAACGATATGAAGATGCTAGTATTACATATACTGGAATAAATAAACATGAGGGCGAAAGAATAGGTCTTTACGATACCGTAATCTCTGAAGAAGAACATCGTAAAGAGTCTGAAAAAATATTTGTAAATAATCCAGTTGAATAAAAAACGGTTTACGGTATTGGAATAGCTTGACCATAAAAACAAATTGATAAAATCTGCGCATCATCAAAAGCGAATAAAGCTAGGGCCGTAGACAAATTATTTCATTTTATTCAAAAAATAAAATTTATGAATGGTAGAGAATTCTTCAAAAAATTTCAAAAAATTAGTTATGCAAAAGCCAATCACGGAAAAGTTTGTTAAACAAGCAATTATTAAGTGGTTGTTCAGAAACGGCTGGGGCAGAAATTTGGAGGTGGGGGAGTTGCGGGATAAGGGTGTCGATATCAGGGTGCGGCATAATAAATATGTGCGCTACTTTTTGGTCGAAACGAAAGGTGAATCAAAAGCAAAATCAGCTAAATCGGTAAGCGAAACCTCGTTTGTTTATTCTTTGGGCCAGATTATAACTAGGATGAAAACAAGTGGCAAAACGCGTTATTATTATGGGCTGGGTTTGCCGATTTCCGCTGCAAAAATAGCCCTACGAAGATTACCCTGGCAGGTTGCTAAAAAGCTCTTACTTTATGTTTTTTCTGTTGACGGCGATGGAAAAGTTAAACAATATTCTTGGCAGGACCTAAAAAAGTCTCAAAAATAATAATACAACCTATTTTGAAAAATAAGTTATCAAAATAATATGACTAGCCAAAATCAAAAAATTGTTTTCAGGAGGGCGGGAGTGGGGGATTTGCCCGGGTTTTTCGCTTTGTTTTCGAAGACGATCCAGGATTATTTTCCGGAATATCCGGCAAAAACAAGAAAATATTTTTTGGCCAAAGAATACAGCCCGCTTGCTGTTAGGGCCCAGCTGAAAGCAAAAGAAATAGCGATCTATCTGGCTTTGGCTTCCGGGGGCGCGGTCGGCTATTTGATGGTAAGGCCGATCACCGGCGGGGTGACATTGGCGGTTTGGCTCGCGGTTGACAAAGATTTTCAGGGCAGGGGAATAGCCAGCCGGCTTTTGCGGATGTGGGAAAAAGAAGCCAGGCAAGACGGCTTTCATAAGCTGCACCTCTGGACTGATAAAAGAAATCTGCGGTTTTACAAAAGCAGGGGATTTGTGTATGTCGGCAAGATACCGCAGAATTACTACGGCGCGGATGACTATTTGTTTTACAAGACGGTCCAGCCACCCAAAGAAAAAAAATATTTGAGCCATGCCTGAAAGATGGCCATGAAAGGCTGGCTTTGCTTTTTGCGAAAAATTGAAAATAATCATTGTATAAAAATATGGAGGTAAAAGAAAAATTTAGCAACAGCGAAATAAGCGAAAGCGGCGGAAAAGACATTCCGCAGATATGTAAAGAGTCCGGGCTTTCAGCGGATTACTACAATGAGCTTTTTCCGATCCAGTTAAGCTTGAATCATTTGGATGAATTGGAAGAGGACGAATTGCCCGCGCCAAGATCATATAGAAAACGTTATCCGTGGGCCAAAAAGGAGCATTTTAACAATCCTCTTTTGCCTGTTTTGGATAAATTGGTCGGTGAAATGGCTAGCCAGATAAACAACAAAACATATACGAAAGAAAGTTTGAAAGAATTGATAGACAAAATATCGGACATTATTTATAAGGGTAGATTGCCCGAAGACGCCTGAAAATCAAGATCGTCCGGAAAAATGGAGTCAGCTGGTCAGCCACCATTATTTAATGACAAAATTTGAAAGAGATTCAAAAAACAATTTATGAAATTCAACAAGCTTATTCCGGAATTGAGCGTTTCGGATTTTGAGAAAAGTTTAAGGTTTTACAAAGAATTATTGGGGTTCAGGGTTGAGTACAGCCGCGAAGAATCAAAATTCGCGTTTCTTTCTTTCAACGGCAGCCAAATTATGATCGAGCAAACCAAAAGCGGCTGGCTTACGGGCGAGTTGGGCTATCCTTTCGGCAGGGGAGTCAATTTTCAAATCGAAGTAAAAAGCATAAAGCCATTATTGAGCTTGCTGAAAGCGAATGATTATCCTGTTTTTATCGAGCCGCAAGATAACTGGTACAGGCAGGGCGATCGCTTGCTTGGCAACAAAGAGTTTTTGGTAAAAGACCCTGACGGCTACTTGTTAAGATTCTTTGAAAATTTGGGCAGCAGAAAGTTAAAAAGCAGAAAATGAGTTATCTTTGGTTGCTGCGCGGGGCAAAAGGCTTGACGAAATCAAAAAATATGGTATTGTATTTCGGTGCGTTTAAACGTTCGTTCTTTAGGCTCGTTTTTCTCAACAAAAGGAGGTGACAAAATGAGAATAATATGGTGGTTCGCCACTATATTATCGGTGGGCATAGGGCTGTTTTTGGCAGTCCTATGGGCGTTAACTCGGTTAGCGTCGCTCTCCAACTCACCGGCCCCATGGATAGCATATGAGCTATCTCTTTGGGCGCACGGAGACCTTTGGAGAGTGATTGTCCTAACGCCAGCTCTTTGGGCTGCGCTCGCAGGCGCCCTGATCTGGACGAGGATAACCAGGAGGTAATCTCCCCACGGAGCGGTAAGAGTCCGCTTGGCAACAGAAACAACTCTTGTAGGGATCCTTGCCCCGAACGAGCAGGGTGCGGCCAGGAAAATCGCCTTGGCAAAGTATGAGCCGGTGTTTATGGTTTGCGAACCGGACGCGTAAAACAGAAACCTTGGGCGTCTGCTCCCATCAATGTAGCAGTAACAATGGCCCTTTGATTAAATTCAGCAGGGCTTTTAATTTACATTTTGGTGATCAATAGCAGAATCACGCGCGCGGGTCTGTGCAAAACCTGATTTGACGGGCTGTTCAGGGAATTTTACAATTTCAGTATAAGGTCATTTTTCAAATATGGCGACAAATCCGCCAAAAGGCCCGGGGAGAGTTGGCGCGGTTAAGGACAGGGATCAGGTCCATAATCCCAGGAACAACCGCTGGACAAAGCGGGACGAGGGAAAGCAATTCATGGACCAAAAGGCCAACACCCGAACCTTCAAAGGCGTGCGTAAAATCAAATAATATTCGGTAGTGGGCGCAAAAAGCAGAGCTGGAAGCCAGAAGATGTTTTGGTTTTGTTTGTTTTAAGGGTTTTGCCTGGCTTGTTGACATATTCGGCCCGAACATTAATGGTCTTTAAGGACGAGTTTTTCATTTTAGATTAACGTTTCGCAGTAAGGCAAAAGATAAATATAAGGCCATTGTTTATATTGACGGCATAGATAAGAAAAAGGCCAGGGAGCTAACTAACGCTTTAAGATTGGAAGGTATCAGAATTGATTTTATAAGAAGCGCGAGAGATGAAAGCGAGCCAGTCATCCGTTTGGCTGACAGGTGGGCTGGTTGCATAAGGGCATCATTTCTTGGGAGAGAAGAAGCAAAAGATATTTTTGAAAAAGCATTAAGAAAAAAATTTTTAATTTCCGTTGTAAAATAAAACCCCTCTAAGGGGGGAATGGAATTTTTCGGCTATCTCGGTTGCCCGAGCCAATCTCTGCCTAAAGGGCAGGCCTTTACCGATAATCCATTGTTTTAAGTATATTCATTTTTCAATCATTGTCAAGAATATTTTCTGCGGCCGCCAAAAATCAGGGTATTCACATACTTTGGAAGCGTCCGTAGTAGTTTGTTGACTTAATCTGTTTTGTGATTATAATAAAACCAATAAAAAAGCGATGAGAAGGGGTGTTCCACCCTTGGAGCTGGGCAGGGGAAAGGGTCCAAACCAATAACCTGCTTCGGGTAAGCCCGTTACAGCCGGAGTTTGCGAGTCCCGGGATTCGCAAACTCAAAGAGATTGGCTTGGCAACGAGTCAATAAAACAAGGTGGCACCACGAGAATTTCGTCCTTGAGTAGTATAAAAGGGCGTTTTATTTTATAATAATATTGCACCGATCTGACCAGTGCAAACTAACCAGACCAGTGTAAAATAAAAACACATGTTAGATATAAAATACATCAGGGAGAATCCGGAAAAGGTCAAAGAGGGCGCCAGGAACAAAGGCGTTGACGTTGACATTGATAAACTGCTGGAACTGGATAAAAAGCGCCGCGAGATTATGGCTCGAAGCGAGCAGATAAAAGCCGAACAAAAGAAAATAAGCGGCAAGGGCGTGCCGAGCCGGGAAACCATTGAAAAAGCCAAGGCCTTGAAAGAAGAGTTTCAGGTTCAGGAGGCGGCTTTGGAAGAAATCGAACAGGATTTCGACGCTTTAATGCGTCAAATCCCCAATCCGGCTTTTGACGAAGTGCCTGTGGGCAAAGACGATTCGGAAAACAAAGTAAAGGGATTTGGCAAGGTAAAAGAAAAGCCGAAGTTTGATTTCAAGCCCAAAGAGCACTGGGAGATAGGGGAGGCTTTGGATATTCTTGATACCGAGCGGGCGGGCAAGGTGACGGGCAGCCGCTTTTATTATTTAAAACGCCAGGGGGTTTTGCTGGAGTTCGCTTTGATAAATTTCGCTTTTGAAAAACTGGTTAAAAAAGGCTTTATTCCGATAATTCCGCCGGTAATGATTAAGCCGGAAATGGCCTGGGCCATGGGCTATCTGCAGCAAACCGACGACGAAGAGGCTTATCATCTGGAAAAAGACAATCTGTATCTTACCGCCACTTCAGAGCAAACCCTCGGGGCGATGCACGCCGGCGAAACTTTCAATGAAGCGGATTTGCCTTTGCGTTACGTGGGGTTTTCTACTTGTTTCAGGCGCGAGGCGGGCAGCTTCGGCAAAGACACCAAAGGTATGTTAAGGGTGCACCAGTTTGATAAAATAGAGATGTTTGTTTTTTGCAAGCCCGAAGACTCGGCCAAGGAGCACGAGGCGCTGCGCGCCGCTGAACAGGAACTGATGGATGATCTGGGTTTGCATTACCAGGTAATCGACATTTGCACGGGCGATTTGGGCGTGCCGGCGGCCAAAAAATACGACATCGAAACCTGGATGCCCGGGCAGGACAAATACCGTGAAACCCATTCCACCTCGAACTGCACTGATTTTCAGGCCAGGCGGCTTAACGTAAGATACAAAGACAGCAAAACCAACAAGCCGGAGTTTGTCCATACTTTGAACGGCACTGCTTTTTCAATGCGGCCCATCATCGCCATACTTGAGAATTTCCAGCAAAAGGACGGATCAGTAAAAGTGCCCGAGGCATTGCAGGGCTATTTCGGCCTGAAAGAGATCAAAGCGCCTTAAGCGCTTGACGTAAAAAAATAACCCCAAGGTGTAGTGACACCTTGGGGCAGATATGGGGTATATGTGTATGTATGATGTTTCCGGAGCTTTTTTACCTCCTTTCTAAAACTCCGGATGGGTAAAGTGCATTCGTATTGAATATAGCAGAGGATAGAATAAGAATCAATTTTTGTGTAAAAAAATAACGGCTGGTTTGTCTAACGCATATTAGAAAAACCAGCCGCACACCAGGATTTTAATTCTGTCTTGACCTGCTATGATACTATCCTCTATAACCATAAAAAGCAATGGCTAAATTAATCATTTTGCACGGCTGGCAAAGCTCAAAGGAAAAATGGGAAACGGTAAAGGATCTGCTGGAAGAAAAAGGCGTTGATGCTTTTGCTTTGGATCTGCCCGGGTTCAAGCCCAAGAACCAGCCCGAGAGGGCCTGGGGGCTTGATGATTACGTAAAATGGCTTGAAAATGTGTTGGGAGAGGGCAAAGAAAAGGTTTATCTTTTGGGCCATTCGTTCGGGGGCAGAATTGCCATCAAATTCGCGGCCAAAAATCCCGAAAAGCTCAAAGGCCTTGTTTTGGTGGCTGCGGCCGGAATCAAGAAAGAGAAGACCCTGCGCGACCGGATCTTGTTGAAAGCCATAAAACTTGCCAGGAAACTCGGCGTTAGTGAGGGAACTTCCCAGACAAATGGCCTCTGCCAGATATGCAAAAAGATTTTTTACCGATACGTTCTGAAGCGAACCGATTATTATAAAGCCAATCCCTTGCAAAAAGAAATAATGAAAAAAGCCCTTGAAGAAGACTTAAAACCCCTTTTGTCTGGCATAAAAACACCCACTTTGATCGTTTGGGGAGAGAAAGACGCTTTCACTCCCGTGAAAGACGGGCGTTTGATGAATGAAATGATAAAAAATTCGCGCATTGAGGTTTTTCCCGGATACGGCCATTCTCTGCATCTGGAATGTCCGGAAAAACTGGTTGAAAAAATAATCGGATTCTTGAAATAACAATGGAGCTTTTAATCAAAATCTTTTTCATAGCCATCTGGTTCGTTGTTTTCGGCAAGCTGTTCTTGTTCTGGCTTTGGCTTTGGCAGCTCAAAAATTATCATCTGGGCCGTTTCAGGGCGCATTTCGAAGCGCAAAAGCTCAAAAAGGCCATGGCGTCTTTATACCGCCTGAAAATTCCCAACCAGACTAAAAAAATACTTGCCATTGAGTGTGCCTGGTTTTTGGCTTTGGCTGGTTTTTTCGTTTTCGCGGGCAGGCAGACAGACGATAACTTCCGCTTGCTGATGGTGCTTTTCGTTTTGTTTTTGCCGCTGATTGCCTCTGTTTTTATTCTACTTTTTCAGATTCCTACTCTTATCTGGCAGGCCGGCATAATGCGCAAAGCCAAAAACAAGATAAAAGGCTTTGACAACCTTATTGTAATAGGGGTGAGCGGCTCCTTTGGCAAGACATCAACCAAAGAATTTCTGGCCGCTGTTTTGAAAGAGAAATACAATGTTTTGAAGACAAGCGAGCATATAAACGCCGAGGTCGGCATAGCCCAGACAATTTTGCGCGAGATCAACAACGAGCATCAGGTTTTCGTGGCCGAGATCGGAGCTTATCAGAAAGGCAAGATAAAGCAGGTCTGCGATATGGTAAAGCCGAAAATAGGCATTTTAACGGGCATCAACGAACAGCATTTGGCGACTTTCGGCTCGCGAAAAAACATCATCAGGGCCAAGTTCGAGATACTCCGGGCTCTTGGGCAAGAGGGGACTGCCATATTGAACAACGACAGCGAAATGATTAGAGAAAGCGCTCAAGAGATATCGAAGCTTGTCGTTAAAACAAAGATATTCTGCTCAAGCGAAACAACGGCCGATCTTTGGGCCGAAAACGTGACAGTGGAAAAGAACAGCATATCCTTTGTCGCCAGATCAAAGGATGGGGACGAAGCTCTGTTTCGGGCCGATCTGATCGGCCGCCAGAACGCGGTCAATCTTTTGATGGCCGCGGCCTGCTGCAAAAAGCTTGGCATGAGTTTGGCCGAGGTCGCCAAGGCTTGCGCTGTTTTCAAACAGAACAATCTGAAAAAGGGCATCAACGGAGTCGAGATACTTGATTATACTTATTCGGCCAATCCGGCCAGCGTTTGGGCTCATTTGGAATATCTTAAAACCGCATACAAAGACAAAGATCCCAACACGAAGATCGTTATGATAATGCCATGCCTTATCGAGCTTGGTTCAGCCTCGAAAAGAATCCATCATGATCTGGGAAAAGAAATCGCCCGAATATGCGATCTGTCCGTTATCACCACCAAAGACAGGTTCAGGGAGCTAAATAGGGGGGCCAACGAAGCTAAAACCGGCCACAGAATGCTTATGCTTGAGAACCCGCGGGAGATATGGGATCAGATAAAGGATCTCGCCCGAGAAGGCAATGTCATATTGCTTGAGAGCCGGGTGCCCAAAGCCCTGATGGACATGCTTGAAATCAAATAAATGCGGCATGCTCATGACCGAGGAACGTAAGAGATCGATAGCAAATAAAAAATAATGGTTAATATGGAACTTTATCCAAAAATGAATTCAAAAAATACGGCTCTATTGATAATTGATATGGTTAATGGCTGCTGCCATAAAAAATGTGAAAAGCCGGGATGGGGTATTAGTTTTTCTAAAATAAGGAAAATGGTCCCAAAGTTGAATAAGTTCATTGAGGACTATCGGAAAGCGATCGGAGGACTAATTATTTTTACAAATAATGTTTCTTGGAAAAAAGAATATTTGACTGAAAACATAAACGAGCTTTATACCGATCCTAAAGTTGTTTATTATTCAAATGATAATTCTGATTTTCCGAACGAATTTTATATTGTTTCTCCGCAAGAAGGGGATATTGTTATTACTAAAAATCACTACGACGCATTTACAAGTCCTGAATTAGATAAAGTTTTGAAACAAAATGGAATTCAATATTTGATTGTTACGGGGGTGTTTACAGATGGTTGCGTTTTGGCGACAACTTGCGGAGGATTTTCAAAAGGATACAACTTTATCTTTCTGAAAGATTTGATCGAGACAACCGATGTGAAAAAACGTCAAGAATTGCAAAAATATTTAAAAGAATACACTTTTCCGGTAATGTACGGAAAGACCATAAAATCAAAAGATTTTTTAATGCTTTTGAAGGATAAATTTAACCACATTTGATCGTATGCGATTATGTTCAAAAAGTATTGACACGATAGATACAAATACATATACTTTGTATATATCATAAAAAAGATGGAAACAAACTTGTGAAAGTTATAGAATTAGGAAAATTTGTAAGCCAGCCGCAAGGTTTTAAGGCTTTTATACCAAATCCTTTTCCGCCAAAAGGGGATTTTGAGTTTAATCCAAAGATTTTAAAAAAGAACAATGAAGCAACAAGATTGTTGGGAAAACTGGATGGTATTACAAAACTTTTACCAGATGCCGATTTTTTCCTTTTAATGTATTTAAGGAAAGACGCCGCTTCTTCCAGTCAGATTGAGGGGACGATGGCAACCATGATTGACGCCATAGAAGCCGAGGCAAAAATTGTAGAAAATATCCCAGAAGATGTTGATGATATTTTGCATTATATAAAGGCACTAAATTATGGAATAAGGAAAATGAAAGGCGGCAACTTCCCATTGGCTTCGCGCTTTATTAAAGAATTGCATAAAGAACTTTTAGACAAAGCGAGGTCGACACATTTTTCCGACCCCGGCGAATTTAGAAAAAGCCAAAATTGGATTGGTGGAACGAGGCCAGACAACGCACGCTTTGTGCCCCCTCCGGTTGAAGACATGAACAGGGCTATTTCCGATTTAGAAAAGTTTATAAATGTCGAGGACACGGTGCCGGTTGCGATAAAAGCCGGATTAATTCATGCTCAATTTGAAACAATCCACCCATTCTTGGATGGCAATGGCAGAACCGGAAGAATGCTCATGACTTTTTATCTGTGGAAAGAAGGTTTTTTAGAAAAACCAGTTTTGTTTTTATCCGCATATTTCAAAAAACACCAGAAAATATATTATGAAAAGCTTTTTGGATACCACAATGGAAATATCGCGGATTGGATAGATTTTTTTCTTGACGGAGTCATTGAAATTGCGAATGAGGCTATTGACATTGTCGGCAAAATCACCGAGTTGCGCCAAAAAGATATGGAAAAAATGCATGCTTTAGGAAAAAGAGCATCCGAAAGCGCCATGATGGTAATGCCAAAATTGTATGCTCAACCGATCGTTAATAATGCCATTGTGCGAAAATGGACCGGTTTTACGCGTGCGGGAGCGCAAAGAGTGATTGATAGATTCATTGAAATTGGTATTTTGATGCCAAAAGACAAAAACGTAACATATGGGCAGTCATATGTTTACAAAAAATATTTGGATTTATTTACTGCCAACGAATAAAGCTCGCTTGCCATAGAGTACAGCCGGGGAAAACTCTGGCCGCGTTTCTTCGCAGGCGGGTAAATCGAGATTTATATATGAGATTGCGTATTTCAACATCCAGCTTCCTGCGGGTGAGGGAGCAAATGTAAAAAGTGCCATGGTAAGTAGAAATAAACGCATGAAACAGAAAATTGTTAAAAAGGGATATAACAAGATTGCAGAGGAATATTCGGTCCAACGCGATGAATTTAAGAATATTTCTTTCTTGGAAAAATTTGAGAAACTTTTATCCAAGAGTTCTCTGATATTAGACATTGGTTGTGGTGCGGGGGTGCCAATTGATAGATATTTCGTAGAGCAAGGACATTCTATCGTTGGGATAGATATTTCAGAAAAACAGATTGAACTGGCAAAGAAGAACGTACCTCAAGGGAAATATGAAGTTAAAGATATGTCGGAATTGAAAGCTGGCGAATATCAGGTTGACGCAATTATTTCGTTTTATGCAATTTTTCATATCCCGAGAGAATCCCATCAAGAACTTTTTGTAAAACTTAATTCATTTCTTCCTTCGGGTGGGTTGATTTTAGCGACAATGGGTTCATCAGAATGGGAAGGCGAAGAAGACTTTCATGGTGTGGATATGTACTGGAGCCATTTCGGAGCAGAGAAAAATAAAAAAATTATTGAAAGAGCGGGATTTGAAATAATTTTTGATGAGATTGATACGAGCGGAGGGGAAAAGCATCAAATTATTATAGCGAAGAAGGTCTAATTCCTGCGGACACAGGAATAAGATCAATAAAAGCCATGCCAAAGAAAATAAAAACAATATCTTCGGCCCTTTGCCCCAACACCGAGCCGGACGACGTTAAGCTGATAAAAGACATTCTTTTCAAACAAGAGGGAAAGGGCAAAGACGCTTATCAATCCCTGGAAAAGGCTTTTAGCGGCCTTTTGGACAGGCCGTGTTTCGCTTTTAACGGGGGCAGGGTGGCCTTTTTGGCCATCTTGGAGGCCCTGGGCATCAAGGAGGGTGATGAGGTGCTGGTGCAGGGGCTTACGTGCGCGGTTATGGTGGCTCCGATACTCAAGCTGAAAGCCAGGCCGGTTTTCGTTGACATAGACCAGACGCTTAACATCGACCCCGAAGACTTGAAAAGAAAAATCACGCCAAAGAGCAAGGCAGTGGTGATTCAGCATACTTTCGGCTGGCCGGCCGAAGTGGAAGAGCTGAAAAAGATAGCCGAGCAAAACAATCTTTTCTTTATCGAGGATTGCGCCCATTCTCTGGGCGCCAAATACCAGGGAGAATACTGCGGTAAATTCGGAGACGCGAGCTTTTTCAGCCTGGGCCGCGACAAAATCATCTCATCGGTTTGCGGGGGAGTCGCTTCTTCGGTAAATCCGGTGATCGCCGATGGTATAAGAAAATTTCAGGAAGGGCTTGGCTATCCTTCGCGCTGGTGGACGTCCCGCCAGCTTTTCAATCCTTTGCTTATAAGCGAGTTTATTTTGCCTTTTTGGTCTTCGGGGGGAGGGCTGGCCCTTAATTTTTTGCAAAAAACAAAAATGCTTTTACGGCCGGTTTCACGAAGCGAAAAGCAGGGGATAATGCCTGACTGGCTTATCAAAAAAATGCCCGCGGGGTTGGCCAGCCTGGCCGTTTATCAGTTCAAGAAACTGGACAGATTCAACGAACACAGAAAACAAACAGCTGATTTTTATCTGCAGCAGCTGAAAAACACCTCGTTTGTCATGCCTTTCAGCGGGCCTCAAGATTCCAGGGAGCCGGTTTTTATGAAGTTTCCTGTTTTGTCCCAAGGCGCCGACCCTGAAAAAATCCTGCGAAAAGCCCGCAATATGAATATTTTGCTGGGCGACGGCTGGCGTAAGACGGCCGTGGTGCCACAAGACACCGACCTGCGAAAAATCGGCTATGAAAGGGGCTCCTGCCCCAGGGCCGAGAAGGCGGCCCAAACACTGATAAATCTGCCTACCCACATCGGCATCGGCCTAGAGGAAGCGCAAAAAATCGTCAGTCTTTTAAAGATGTTTTAATCCGTTATGGAAATAAAAGAAATAACAAGCAAAGACGCCTGGGAGAACTTCCTGCTTGATTGCCGCGAGAAAACTTTTCTGCAAAGCTGGAACTGGGGGGAGTTTCAGAAAACGCTCGGTGAAACCGTTCAGCGCCTTGGTTTTTTTAAAGGACAAAATCTTACGGCCGCGTGCCTGGTAATAAAAGTAAAATCAAAAAAAGGCGATTTTTTGCTGGTGCCGCACGGCCCGGCCGTAAAGCCTGATTCAAGCGGAGAAGAGAGGCTTGAGATATTGTCATCGCTGGTCAAGGAGCTCAAGAGAACCAAAGAGAACGTTCATTACGCAAGAATAGCTCCAATATGGGAGAGGAGCGAAGCGAACGAGCAACTTTTCAAAGAGCTCAAATTCAAACAAGCGCCAATGCACGTTCACCCGGAGCTCTCATGGCTGCTCGACATAACTCCTTCCGAAGAAGAGCTTTTGTCAGCCATGCGAAAAACCACCCGCTACCTTATCAAACAGGGCCAGAAAACGCCCAATCTTGAGATAATCAGATCGCGCGACATAAAAGACGTCGAACAGTTCAACCGGCTCTATATGGAAACAGTGAAAAAACATAATTTTCATCCTTTTTCTTTGAAATACCTGCAAAACGAATTTTCGGCTTTTTCAAAAGACGATCAGGCGGTGATCTTTCTGGCAAAACACAAAGGGGTCTGCCTGGCTTCGGCCATTGTCATTTACTGGCAGGGGACAGGATTCTATCATCAGGGAGCCTCGATAACCTCGAAAATACCCGCTGCCTATCTGATGCAATGGGAAGCCATCAAAGAAGCCAGATCAAGGGGCTGCTCTCTCTATAATTTTTGGGGCGTGGCCGATGTTGCCCCGAAAAAACTGAAGGGCCACCCCTGGGCCGGGCTTACGCTTTTCAAGCAAGGTTTCGGGGGCCAGAGCACTCCTTACGTTAAAACGCAGGACCTGCCGCTTAGCGCAAGATACACCTTTATCAGATGGTTTGAATTTTTGAGAAAGCGCAAAAGGGGATTTTAATAAATCTTAGCCTGGATATGAGCCAATATCGAATCAAAAAGAAATCACGCAAAACAAGGACGAAATACAGGAAAAAACAATCAATTCGGAAAAGCCCTGTTTTTCGGATGGTGGTTTTATCCGTGATATTAGGCCTGTCACTGGCTTATTTGCTGCTATTCTCGCCTTTGCTGGCCATCAGAGAAATAAAAATAACAAGCCCGTCCGCCCTGAACGATATCTCTCCCGCGGTTGATAATCTGGTGCGGGCCGAGCTTAAAAGGCGCGTTGCGGCCATTCCCGTGGGAAAATCGTTTTTCTTGCTCAATACGAACAGCATTGCCAAAAAAATAATGGCGATGGATCCGGCTATCGAAACTGCGCTTGTAAAAAAAACGCTCTCCCATACTATCTCCATAGAGTTGAAAGAGCACACTCCCCGGGCGGTTTGGTGCTGTAGCCAGAATAACGCCTGTTATCTGATTGACGGAAAAGGAGTTGTTTTCGAGGAAACCATTGACAAAAACTTTCCGGTAATTTTAACCGATACTGCGCCGCCCGGCCAAATGCCTTTTGAAGCAATAGGCCGGGATGAAATGGCGCAAATTCTGGAAATTTTCACTTTTTTCAGCGAATATCTGAAAATCAACGTTCAATACGCCGCAGCCGACACCAGAGAAAAGCTTGTTTTGAAAACCCAAGAGGGTTGGGAAGCGTATTTTTCCCTGGACGGAGATATCGCGACCACCCTTACGAAATTAGGACTTTTAATAGAAAAAAATCTGCCCCAGGACAAAAGGCAGAATCTTCAATATATTGATTTGAGGTTTTCCAAGGCTTACTACAAATAAAGCCGAAGCACGTCTTGGGGGAATCGGACTTCTGATATGGCAATAAAAATCCCGAATGTCGGGATTTTTTATTTATTGTTTCTAAAGCCACTTTTTCTTTTTCAGGACCGCGAGTATGGTGAAGAATCCGGCGAACATCACGCCATAAACAAGCCAAAAATAGCGCGGCTGAAGCGTAAATTTCAAGAACTGGCCGGTCATGCTGAATATGTCCGAGAAAAACGAAAACGGATAAAGCAACACCAGAAAAATAGTAAGAGCTTTCATTATGGTATTGGTGCGGGTGTCGATAAGCGACTGGTTGGTGGCGTCCAGGGCATCAAGGGTTTTGGTCTGGGTTTTTAGAATGGTGTTTATCTGATTGTGGCTGTTGAGCAAAGAGTGGAGATAGGGCGTTATTTCGATGTCAAAAAACGAGTCTGCCTTTTCTATGAGGCTGTTGAGAACCAGGCCCTGGGGTTCTATGATCCGCTGAAAGCCGATGATATCGCGCCTGATTAAAGAGATACGCTGAACGCTTTCCTTGTATTGCTCCGAGTAAATGGCGCTTTCAAGCTCATCAAGGTTTTGTTTGATGTGGCTTAATTTGGGAAAGCTGGCCTGCAATACCTCGTTAACGATGCGGTAAAGCAAATCGTGCGTGCCTTTTTTGGTGTATTCCTCCCTGATGTCTTCGTATAAATTGCATTTGTCGAAGATGGCCTTCAGAGGAACGATGTCTTTGTAGTGATTGGTGATGATATAGTTTTTGGCCACGATAATGTCCAATTCCAAGGGCACGGTGCGGAAATTACGCGCGTCGTAGAAAGGATAAAAAAGCACCAAGAACAAATATCTCCCGAATTGTTCGATTTTGGGGTAATCAAGCTGGGGCATCAACTCCTTTAACACCAAAGGATGGAAGGTAAAGTTACCCTCCAGCCATTCAAGGTCTTTTTCAGTGGGGCCTTTGATGTCAACCCAGGTGGTGTGCTTGGCGCGTATTACGTTTAGCATATTAAAGACAGTTGATAAAATCTATTCGTTCATTATACAACAACTATGTCCTGCAAAGCTGTGAATATCTTTTACCCAATGCCGCGAAATTAGCACCCTTGACATCGGGTGCTGATTATCTATAATAGAAATATCTATGGAAAAAAGATACCAGGATAAAGTCTGGCTTTGCAAAAAATATATCACCGAAGAGCTTACGATTTCAGAGATTGCCGAAGTGTGCGGAGTGAACATCACTACGATTTCGCGCTGGGCCGCCAGATTCGAAATAAGGGATATCAGGCCATATGAAGCGGACAGGAGCGGCCCGAACAATCCTTTTTGGAAAGGCGGAAAATACAAAGACAGCCAAAGCGGCTATGTTATGGTTTATCTGCCCGAGCATCCCAATGCCAACAAAAAAGGCTATCTGCCCGAGCACAGACTGGTTATGGAGCGTTTTCTGGGCAGGGGATTGAAATCCAACGAAACCGTGTGTCATAAAAATAAACGCAAAGACGACAACCGCCTGGAAAATCTGGAGCTTGTCGTTCTGGGCGAGCCGGAATATGATTCAATCTGCTGCCCGTATTGCAAAAAAAGATTCGGCAGGGGATAAAAACAAAAAATATTATGAACAATGACAACCCAAAAGAACAGGAAGGCATCCAAATAAAACTGGAAGAATACGCGAAGCTCCGCGACGAATATCTGGCGGGCTGGCAAAGGTGCAAGGCTGATTTTATCAATTTTCAGAAAGACGAAGCCGAACGCACGGCCTGGCTGAAAAAGCGCCTGGACAGGGACTGGCTGCTGAAAATCCTGGCTTTTTACGACGATTTGGAACTGGCGCAGAACCATTTACCCGATAACTTGCAGGATAACGAATGGATAAAAGCCAATTTCATGATTTACGCAAAATTTTTGGAAGAGCTGAAAAAAGACGGCCTTGAAGAAATCAAGGCCCTGGGCGAAGACTTCAATCCGGAGTTTCATGAGGCCATAGGCGAAACAGACAGCAAGGAAAGGGAGCCGGGCACGGTGGCCGAAGTGGTGCAAAAAGGATATTTGCTAAACCGCGAACTATTAAGGCCGGCAAAAGTAAAAATAATAAAGTAAAATAAAAAATAAAACAAAAAACATATGAGCAAAATATTAGGCATTGATCTGGGTACCACTAACTCGGCTATGGCGATAGTCGAAGGCGGGACTTCAAAAATAATCGAAAACAAAGAGGGCGGGCGCACTACGCCTTCAATCGTGTCTTTGACGAAAAACAACGAACGGCTGGTGGGCGTTATCGCCAAACGCCAGGCCATTACCAATCCGCAGAATACTATTTTTTCCATCAAGCGGCTTATCGGGCGCAATTTTTCCGATAAAGAAACGCAAAAAGACAAAACCCTTTTGCCTTACGAGATCAGGGAAAAATCAGACGGGGGAGTTGAAGTGAAAATGGGCGACAAGTGGCACACGCCCCAGGAAATTTCCGCGATGATTCTGCAGAAGCTGAAACAGGACGCCGAAGACAAAACAGGCGAAAAAATAACCCAGGCCATTATTACCTGCCCGGCTTATTTCGACGATTCGCAAAGAAAGGCCACCAAGGTGGCGGGTGAAATCGCCGGCCTGGAGGTCTTGCGGGTAATCAACGAGCCGACCGCGGCGGCCCTGGCTTACGGCTTGGATAAAAAGAAAAACCAGCAGATCGTGGTTTATGATTTCGGCGGAGGCACTTTCGATATCTCGGTGCTTGACGTTTCACAGGACACTGTTGAGGTAAAAGCAACCGGCGGGGACACCCACCTGGGCGGAGACGACTTTGACCAGAAAATAATGGACTGGGTGGTGGCCGAATTCAAAAAAGAGCAAGGGGTTGATCTGTCAAAAGACACCCTGGCCCTGCAAAGAATCAAGGAGGCGGCCGAGAAAGCCAAGATAGAGCTCTCAACGAGCATGGAAACCGAAATCAACCTGCCGTTTATCACTTCGGACGCTTCCGGGCCCAAGCATCTGCTTTTGAAACTGGGCCGCGCCAAACTGGAATCAATGGTGGAAGACGACATCAAACGCTCCATTGAGCTGGTAAAGCAAACCCTGAACGAAATAAAGCTCTCGCCCTCGGACATCGAAGAAGTGGTTTTGGTGGGTGGCCAGACCCGTATGCCCCGCATCCAGGAGGAAATCAAAAAACTGTTCAACAAAGAGCCTAACAAAGAAATCAATCCTGACGAAGTGGTGGCTGTGGGAGCGGCCATTCAGGGAGGTATTTTGCAGGGCGATATCAAAGATGTCTTACTCTTGGATGTCACTCCGTTGAGCCTGGGCATCGAGACGCTGGGCAAGGTAAACACGGTGTTGATAGCCAAAAACACTACCGTGCCCACGGCCAAATCGCAAGTGTTTTCCACGGCCGCGGACAACCAGCCGTCAGTGGAAATCAGGGTTTTGCAGGGTGAGCGGCCCATGGCTGACGACAACAAAACCTTAGGGCATTTTATCTTGGACGGCATTCCGCCCGCTCCCAGGGGCGTGCCCCAGGTTGAGGTGAGCTTTGACATTGACGCCAACGGAATTTTGAATGTTTCAGCCAAAGACAAAGCTTCGGGCAAAAGCCAATCTATCAGAATCGAAGGGGCTTCCGGATTATCCAAAGAGGAAATCGAAAAAATGAGAAAAGACGCCGAATTGCACGCCGACCAGGACAAAAAGAAGCGCGAACTGATTGAAGCCCGTAATCTGGCTGACAACCTGATTTACGCTACCGAAAAAGCCATCAAAGACGGCGGGGATAAAGTGCCTGAAGAGCAAAAAAAAGACGCCGAGCAGAAAATTGACGATTTGAAGAAAGTAAAAGATAATGATAATATGGAAGAGATTAAAAGCAAAACCGAAGAATTGTCAAAAGCGGCCCAGAAAATCGGCGAGACAATGTATAAGCAGCAGCAAACGGCCGGCGAGCAGCAACAACCGCCGCAGGGAAATCCCGATGACAAAAAAACTCCCGAAGAAGGGGAGTTCAAGGAAAAGAATGTTTAAGATTTAATGATGCCCGACGCCGGATAAGATACCAAAATACGAATGTCCGATGATTAATTTCCGGCGTCGGGCATTTTAGCAGGCGTTTGGTATTTGTTATTAGTTATTTTTTATGTCCGATTATTATCAAACACTCGGTGTCAATAAAACTGCTTCGCAAGAAGAAGTAAAGCAGGCTTACCGCAAGCTCGCTCATCAGTATCACCCTGACAAAAAAGGCGGTGATGAAAAAAAGTTCAAAGAGATTAACGAGGCTTACCAGGTGCTTGGCAACAAGGAAAAAAGAGCCCAGTACGACCAATATGGCCGCGTATTTGAGGGCGCCGCGGGCCCCGGTGGCGCGAGCAACGGCTTTGGCGGCTTTGATTTCAGCTCGTTCGCGAACGGCCAGGGAGGCAATTTCGACTTCGGCGATTTCGATCTCGGAGATATTTTCAGCAATCTCGGCTTCGGAGCCAGGCCGCAGAAAAGAAAACCGAAAAACAAAGGCCAAGACTTGCAGGTTGACATTGCCATAGACCTCAAGGATACCCTGAAAGACGTTGCCAAAAAGATAAATTTGAGTAAAATGGTCAAATGCATCCGGTGCGACGGCACCGGAGCGGAAGCAGGCAGCAAAATAAAAGAATGTTTTTCCTGCCGGAGCACCGGTTGGGTGCAGCAGATGAAAAAGATGGGCCCTCTTACTTTTTCCCAAGAAGCTGTCTGCCCCGAATGCAAGGGCGAAGGGAAAATACCCGAAAGGCCTTGTAACGTGTGCGGAGGCGAAGGCCGCATTAAGCAGCAAGAAGAAATTGAAGTTGTAATTCCCGCGGGCGTTGACAGCGGCCAGGCGCTACGAGTGGAAGGAGCGGGCGGAGCGGGCAAGCGGGGCGGAGCCGCGGGCGATTTATACGTTAAAATAGTAATCAAGCCCCATCCGATTTTTGAAAGAAAGGGCGACGACCTGTTTGCCGTGGCCAACATTCCTTTTTCTCTGGCAACGCTGGGGGGCGAAACTGATTTGGATTCTCTGGAGAACAAAAAACTTTCTCTGAAAATCCCCGCGGGAGTGGAGTCGGGAAAAATTTTCCGGCTGGCGGGCAAAGGCATTCCCCATTTCGCAAGCTGGGGAAAGGGCGATTTGTATGTTGAATTGCAGGTTATAACGCCCAAGAAGCTTACCAAAGAACAAAAAAAGATACTGGAGGAACTAAAAAAAGAGGGATTGTAAAAACAAAAACGGTTCATCGCGCGGGAAATTTCGCGCGACACTGGCCCCCGTAGCTCAATTGGCAGAGCAGTTGCCTTTTAAGCAATTGGTTTCGCGTTCGAGTCGCGACGGGGGCACAATATTATATTAGGAATTATTGTTGACACAAATTTTTGGTGCTATACTAAGAATACATAAAGATAAAATATGAAAAAGAATCTAAACAATAAGAGAGAGCAGGGCATAGCAAGGATTTTAATATACCCAGAAAAAAAGAAATATATTGGGGTTTGTTTAGATTTTGACATTATTGAGGAGACAGAAAGCAAAGAAGGAGCTATTAACCAAATTAAAGAGGCAACGAGAGGATACATTATAAATGTATGGAAAAATAAATTAGACGATAGCTTATTAAATCGGCCCGCTCCGGAAAAATATTGGAAGATTTATGAAGAGTATAGTAGGTTTATAACAGCAAAAAATGAGGAAGGGGTGAGAAAGATAACTCCAGAAATTAAATCTTCTTCATTGTTTTCTCTTCCAATAAGTGATTTCATGGGGAGCAGAGATCTATGTATGAATAACTATTAAGCTGGTGATTATGGCAAGACTAAAGAATTGGTCTTTCAGGTGTTTGGTTAAATTTTTAGAAGCGTATGGTTTTTAATGCGGACATATCGATGGTTCGCATTATTTTTATAATGGAAGGATAGGAGGGGAATATAGAGTAGTGCAAGCGATACACAGCAATAGAGAGAATGATAAAACGATGAAACTCGCGGTAAGACACTCTGGTATACCAAAAGAATATTTTGAAGAATGGAAAAATAAAGGCAATGTTCACTTTGAAATAATAAAATGATTTATTTTGCTAATAAAATCGTAATGGGCCAGTAATAAAGATAGGCAATGAGGCGAGATTTTACAATCCGCCTTATTATTCTTGGAAAAATCAGGGCTGACAGACGTGGCTGCTTTTTCATGTTTTGACCTATATGGTCTCTCGCGATATATAAAAAAATCACGGCTTGCTTGTGCGTTTTACGACACAAGCTTCGCCGTGTTTTAGGTTAAAGGTTTATAATTTTTACGGTTTTAAACATTAAATTATGTTTAGCGCCAATAAAAACGATTCCGATTTCGCCGTTTTCTGACATGACTAGGTTAATCCGTCGGGTTATGGCCCTATCTCGGGCCCTCAATAACTTTTCGATTTCCAAGATATCAATAATTTTTTTGCCGCTTGCGACATCCTGCCAGTATCGGTATTCCTCTAATAGCAAGTTGGTATCTTCGGTCCCCCACACCTTAGCCCCGGCTTTTTGAAGCCGGTCAATTATTTTGTAGGCAGGACTGCCTTGTCTGATTAAATCTTGGAGGACCTTCTGAACAATATATTCATTGACATTTGGCAGGCTGTCAATGAATATCTGCGCCCCGGCAGCGATTTCGGGCTGGAATAATCCAGCCCCTTCGATCTTTCTTTCAGCTTCTTGCCAATACTGCTCGACTTGGTCGAAAAACTTTTCGGTCTGCTCGGCTCCGAAAAGCCTTAGCCGAGTTTCCATTATTCTTTTTTCCAGGCTGCCGAGCTCCTGAACAGTGTGCACCATTGGAACAACATATACTTCTTTCATTTACTGCTCCTTTCTAATAAAAAAAGAAAATATACCGTTTTTAAGATTGACATTTTCAGCTTTTCCGTCGAGGATATGAAATTCTCTCTTAAAAGAAAATTTCATACTTCCGATTGACAGTGAGATTCCATCGAACACGTATTCAACATCTCTCAGGCTTTCATGCCCAGGCATATCTATCAGCACCCAGGCACCAGCCTGCTCCTCTATGATCTCTGGCTCTTGTTCAGAGGACAGAGAAATAAAAGTAAAAGGTTTTGGAACTCGTTTACCCTGCCGGGCATAAGGCTTAATTGCCTCTTCCTCGGCTTCTTGCGACAAGAACAAGGAGTGCATCTCAATATTAATCCTTGGCGCAAGAGTAGAAATTGAGTGGTTAGCCAACCGCGATTTAAGAAAATATCGTGGCTCATTGGGAATTTGGAAAATTCTTCCGCATTTCGAACACTTGATATCCGTCTCCATCTCCGCTGTGACTTCTATCCCGCAGGCTTTGCATTTTGCGCGGCCCAGTGGCATTTTCGTCCTCCTTTCTTTTTAAAGGTACTCAATTAACTTGAAAAAGCTTATTGAAGCAAGCCTACCATAAGTTGGAATTTTTACAATGTGTCGCGCGGCATATTTCTAAAGTTCAAATGATCAGGCATTTTACATTACACGATTTTTCATATTTCCCCCTTGTGATATAATCAAACAATGGCAAAGCAAAAAGAAAATGTTTTGGGCATAGACATCGGGGGGTCGAAGATAAACGTTGTTGTTTGGGACGGCCGCGGGGTCGTTGAGCAAAAGCGCGTCAACGGTAGTCCGAAACAAAGCGTTCTCAAAGCGATAGGGCTGGAGTATGGTTTGCGTAAAATAGGGGTCGGCGTGCCTGGTGTTTTTGACGCTTACAAAGGGCAAATCATCAAATGCCCGAACGCGCCCCATCTGGATGGTCTTAATTTGAAAAAACTTTGGCCGGAAAAAACAGTGAGGATCGACAATGACGTTCACTGCCTTTTAAGGGCCGAATCATCTTTGGGAGCGGCCAAAGGGCATAAAAACGTTCTGGCAGTCGCTTTTGGCACCGGAATAGGCGGGGGATTGATGATAAACGGCAGAATACTTGAAAGCCCGGCCGGTGAAGTGGGCCACATGATAATTGACAAAGGAAGATCCTGGGAAAAGCTCTATCAAAAAAGCAAAAACAATCCCAAAGAACAGGAAAGAATAAACGCCATCGGTCTTGCCAATCTTATGAACATCATCAATCCGGAGATGATCGTTATCGGGGGCGGGGGAGTCAAAGCGCCCAAGAAACAAATAATAGCCGGATTCCTTCTCGCGCCCCAAAAACAAATGCCCAAGATATTTTTGCTCAAGCCGGGCTCCAACGCCAATGCCATCGGGGCCGCTCTGCTTTTCGAACAAAGCTGATTTTATCCACTTTTGTTCTTGCGCGATGAAGGGCTATAATGAAAACAGCCAAAGAGTAAATTCCACAATCGGGCAATAAAAAATGAAAAAGTTAAAGGTTCTAATGTTCGGATGGGAATTTCCACCCTTTAATTCCGGCGGATTGGGGGTGGCTTGCTATGGTTTGACAAAGGCTCTGGCTAAACAGGGCGTTGAAGTGATTTTCGTTTTGCCCAAAAAAATAAATTGTTCCGCTGACTTTTGCCGCATCATTTTTGCCGACGAGAATCCGGTTGACGCGGAAAAAATCATTTCAGCCGCCTACCTTACTCCTGATCAATACGGCAAGGTTACCCGCCAGCTTTTCATGGGCGCGAGAGGGTTGGTTGATGAAGTTGTAAGATACGGCCTGCTGGCGCGCCAAATAGCCGAAAGAGAGGATTTCGACATTATCCATTCCCACGACTGGCTTTGTTATCCCGCGGGAATCGCGGCCAAAGAGGTTTCCGGAAAGCCCCTGGTGGCGCACATTCACGCCACGGAATTCGATCGAACCGGCGGCACAGGCGTCAATCAGCAGGTTTACGCCATTGAAAAGCAGGGTTTTGAGACAGCTGACAGAATAACTGCTGTGAGCGATTTTACCAGACAAAAAGTAGTGGAGTATTATGGCATCAATCCCGCGAAGGTAAAAGTGGTACATAACGCCCTGGAGCGCGAACGCAGCGTTCAAAATTTCGAAACAATATTGAATCTTAGCGGCCTGAAGGAAAAGTTTAAAATCGTTTTATTCCTGGGCCGCTTAACTCTGCAAAAAGGCCCGGATTATTTTCTGCGCGCCGCGGCCAAGGTGCTGGAAAAATCTCCTGATGTTTATTTCATAATGGCCGGCTCGGGTGATATGGAAGCCCAGCTCATCAACCAGTCAATTGATTTGGGGATAGCGGACAGGGTAATTTTTACCGGATTTTTAAGAGACCAAAACCTGGCCAGGGTTTATCAAATGGCTGATTTATACGTAATGCCTTCGGTGTCCGAACCGTTCGGCCTTACCGCCCTGGAGGCTCTGGGGCACGGCACGCCGGTTATTATTTCCAAACAATCAGGAGTTTCGGAGGTTATTAAAAATTGTTTGCGGGTGGATTTCTGGGATATCAACCAAATGGCCGGCAAAATATTGGCGGTCTTGAATTATCCGGTTTTGAAAAACACCCTGAAAGAAAACGGGGCAGGGGAGGTGGAAAAAATCACCTGGGACAATTCCGCCGTTGCCTGCCTTAATATTTATAACGAAATTTTATCTTGATATGCCATCAGTTTGTTTATATCTGCAAACCCATCAGCCTTTTCGCCTGAAGAATTATTCGGTTTTTGACATCGGCGGAGACGATGATTATTTTGACCAGCAGCGTAATTACGACTACCTGGCGCGGATCACGCGAAAAAGCTACCTGCGGACCAATAAAATCCTTTTGGATTTAATCAGGCAGCACCAAGGCCATTTTAAAATCGCTTTCGGTTTATCGGGCGTGCTGCTGGAACAGCTGGAAAAGCATTTTCCCGAAGTAATCGGCGGCTTCCAGGAGCTGGTAAAAACCGGCTGCTGCGAAATTCTTGCTGAAACCTATCACCATTCGCTGGCCTATCTTTACTCGCCCGAAGAATTCAAAGCCCAGATTGCCTTGCACCGCCGAAAAATAAAAAGCTTGTTCGGCTATTCCCCGAAGGCTTTTCGCAATACCGAGCTGATGCTGAGCAATGAAATGGCCAGGGCAGTCGAAGAAATGGGCTATAAAACCATTCTGGGAGAGGGCGCCGATTATATTCTTGGCTGGAGAAGCCCTAATTATGTTTATAAAATCAACGGCGCCCCGAAGATTAAAGCTCTCCTGCGCAACTATAAATTAAGCGATGATATTTCTTTTCGTTTTTCCACCCGCGACTGGAGCGAATGGCCCCTTACCGCCGAGAAGTTCGCGGCCTGGGTGCGGGGCATTCACGGCCACGGCGACCTCATCAATCTTTTTATGGATTACGAAACGTTCGGCGAGCACCAATGGGAAGAAACAGGCATCTTTGAGTTTCTGAAAAATCTTCCCGGTGAAATTCTGAAATACCCGGAAAATAATTTCCAAAATCCTTCCGACGTGATAAAATTATATAAGCCAGCGGGTGAACTTGATTTTCCTCATATCGTAACCTGGGCCGACACCGAACGCGACTTATCGGCCTGGCTGGGCAACAAGATGCAGCAGGAAGCCCTGAACAAAATTTACTCGCTGGAAACCCAGATTAAAAAAAACAAAAACGAACGAATCCTGGAACAATGGCGAAAACTGCAGACATCGGACCATTTTTACTATATGTGCGTGAAATGGTTCGCTGACGGGGATGTGCATAAGTATTTCAGCCCCTATGATTCGCCTTACGATGCCTTTATCGTTTTTATGAATATTTTCAACGACTTGAAACTGCGGCTCGCCTGATTAGCGAACAAAGGTCGTTTAATCAATCATAAAATAAAATGAAAAAACCCATATATAAAAAAACATCTGCCGCTAAAACCGGCAAAAAGAAACCTACAGGAAGCGTCGCCCCTGAAAAGGCCTTTTGGTTCTGCGATGGCCAGGTTGCCAGAAATCTCAAAGAACTGGTCGACATCCTTGGAAAAATCCCGCAGAATGTTTTCGAGTATCACGCCAACGCGGGTAAAAACGATTTCAGCCGATGGATTGTCGATGTTTTCGGGGAGGCTGGTTTGGCCCGGAGTATTCAGAAAATCAAATCAGCTAAGGCGACGGCTGAAAAAATAAAAGCGAAACTCTGAAGTCAGGTAAAACTTCATGAACGCGAAAACGATTATTTCCAAAACTAAAACACCGGAAAGCCCCGACGTGGTTTTCGAGGTGGCCTGGGAAGTAGGTAACAAGGTGGGAGGCATTTGGACTGTTTTGGTATCTAAGGTAGAGCAAATGATAAAGCATTATCCGGAAAACTATTTTCTGCTTGGGCCTTATTTCGCCGAAAAGCTAAAGGGCGAATTCGAAGAAGAGCCGCCCGAAGAAAACATCAAAGATGTATTCAAAGCCCTTGAGCAAGAGCAGGGCCTGCGGTTTCATTGGGGCAAATGGCTGATAAAGGGCGAGCCGAGAATCATTCTTATCGATTTTAAGGACTTCTGGCCCAGAGCCAATCAGATAAAAACCGACCTTTGGAGCGATGACCAAATCGATTCCATTACAGCCGGCAATGATTTTACCGAACCGGTTGTCTGGGCGACTGCCTGCGGCCTGCTGATTGAAAAGCTGGCCGAATTATTCCCAGGTAAAAAGGCAGTGGCGCATTTTCACGAATGGCTTTCGGGCACCGGGCTTTTGTATCTGGGCAAAAAACAGCCTCGAATCGGCACCGTATTCACCACGCACGCCACTACATTGGGAAGGACGCTGGCCTACAACAACGTTGATTTTTACGGTTTCATAGACAGTATCAATCCCGAAGAAGAAATCAACCGCTTCAATATCAAGGCAAAGCACCAGCTGGAAAAAGCTGTCACGCACCAGGCAACGGTTTTCACCACGGTGAGCGCCATAACCGCCTGGGAGGCCGAGCACTTTCTTGGGAGGAAGGCCGATTTGCTTTTGCCTAACGGATTGAGTGAAAGCCAGTTTCCCAGCTTTGAAGAAATAACCATTCAGCACAGAGCGTACCGCAACCGTTTAAGAAATTTTTTGCTTTTTTATTTTTTTCCTTATTACGCTTTTGATTTGGAGCAAACATTGTTTTTCTTCACCGCCTGCCGTTATGAATTCCGCGCCAAAGGTCTGGATATTTTTATAAAATCCCTGGCGCTTCTTAACGAAAAAATGCGGGAAAGCCATGCCAAAAAAACCGTTGTTGCCTTCTTTTTGGTGCCTTCGGGCGTAAGGGGCATTAAAACCGATATTTTGGAAAGCCGCGAATTTCTGGAAGACATCAAGAATTCTTTGGAAGAGATTTCCCACGAAACTCAGGAAAAAGTGCTTTACGCTTTAGCCGAGGACAAGGAAATTTCCGAGGAAACGCTTTTCAACAAGGACTTTCTATTCAACATCGAAAAAAAGTTTTTAAAATTAAAAAGAAAGGGCACGCCTCCTTTGTCCACCCATGATTTGTTGAATGAACACGACCCTATTCTGAATCTTCTTCAGGAGAGCGGCCTAGACAACAAGCCCGACGACAAAGTAAAAGTTGTTTTTTATCCGATTTATCTTTCCGGCCATGATGGCCTTGCCAATCTTACCTATGAAGAATTCTTGAAAGGTTCACATCTGGGCGTTTTTCCTTCATTTTACGAACCCTGGGGCTACACGACCCTGGAAACCGCCGGCTATGGCGTGCCTGCTTTGACAAGCGACCTTACCGGTTTTGGCAGGGCGTGCCAAAAATACATCGCGGACAAAAAGTATCCTGGGGTTTTTCTTCTCAAAAGAACCGACACGAAAGACGAAGAGGCAGTGGAATCGCTGGCTGATATTTTATTCACTTTCAGCCAATACCAGGCCAAAGAAAGGGTTGAAAATAAAATTCACGCCAAAGACCTTTCAGTGCTTTTCGGTTGGAAAAAACTTGTTAAAAACTACTTTAAAGCCCACCAGATAGCCATAAAAAACAAATGAAAGTAGTCCACTATTTCAACGAAAAAAACCGTCTAGCCAAGCTTACGGACGGCGATGGCTCGTTTTTGCTTACCAATAAAACAGGGGGCTATTTATGGTGGGGCGGCGAAACGAAGAGTCGCTACCAGGGCTGGTTTTTTACGCCCGCCGGATTGGCAGGCGTAAAAATGTTCCGGCTTGTGGAAAGCATCGAAATCGAGAACGCGCCCGCGGTCGAAGAAGTAAGGAATAATTTTTGGAACTGCCAGCAAAAAAGAGGCGAACTGATGGAAACTTTCTTTTTGCCGGCGTCTTCGGATGTTTTCTCCTACGAGGTGAGCGAGAAAAAAAATCTTAGCGTGGTCTTGGACGTCAAAGAATCGTTCGACAACCGAAATGACAGCCGCTCTTATGAGATTTTTTACGAGAGCGGCCTTACTTTGGTCAAATATACCCAGCCAGATTTGGGAGTTCCGGAAATTTGGCTAGCCATAAAAAGCGACAACCGCGAAACCGAACTCATCAAAAAATGGCGGCTTAAAGAATATTCCTACGACAGGAAACGAAGCTCGCCGCCCTTCGAACGTCATGTTTTTGTCGCCTTGAAGCTGATTGGCGCCCAAAGAATAATTTTCGCGGTCGCGCTAAACAAAGAAGAAGCCATCACGCAAGCCGCGGCCGGGGCGGACAACCTGAAAATTTTGAAAAACAAGCGGCAAAAAGAAGCAAAAAAACTGCTGCCTTTTTTCAACGAGCCTTCCATTGGCAATCCGGAGCTGAAAATGGCTTATCTTTGCGCCAAAAATTCTTTGCAGGGGCTTCTGGTTTGCGACAGCAAAAAGAAAAAGCCGGAAATGCTTTACGCGGGCTTGCCATGGTTCTTCCAGTCGTGGCAGAGGGATACGGCTCTTTCCTTAAAAGCCCTTTCTTATGTCAAGCCGGCCGCCGCTAAGACGATTTTCGAGAAAACGCTCGTTTCCATCATCAAGGGCGAAAAAAACGATTCGGCAGTGGACGGATGGGGCTGGCTCTTCAAGCGTTCGGAAAACTTTTCTTTCCGGAGAAAATTTCTACTCGCGGCCATCGAAGAGTTCTTTAAAAACGGCCGCGTGAGCTCTCCTAAAAGCTTTTTCCTGCATTATCCCAAGTCAACCTGGATGGACAGCATCGGCCGCGCTCCTTACTGCCTGGAAATGCAGGCGCTGTTGCTGAACGCTTATCGTTTGGGCGCGCTCAATTACGAATTCTGGCGGAAAAAGTTTTTCTACCGCAGACAGGAAAAGGAAGGCCGGAGATACTTCAAAGAAAAATTATGGGATGGCGAAATTTTAGCGGACGGGCTTTTCGATAATCAAACGCCTGACAAAACCGTCCGGCCCAATATCTTTTTGGCAGCCCTGGCTTATCCCAAACTGCTTACTAGGGCCGAGTGGCAAAAATGCTTTGAGAATGCCCTGGGCCGGCTTTGGCTGGAGTGGGGGGGATTGGCCACCCTGGACAGGCAAAACAGCGATTTTCAAAGCGAGCATACCGGCGAAAACGCCGCGAGCTATCATCAGGGCGACAGCTGGTTTTTCATCAACAACCTGGCGGGCTTGATGATGGCCGCGACCGATAAAAAAACATTTCTGCCTTATATCGAAAAAATAGCCAAAGCCAGCGCCCATGATATTTTATGGCAGGGGATTATCGGCCATCATTCCGAGCTAAGCTCGGCCGCTGAATTGCGGAGCGAGGGCTGTTTGTGCCAGGCATGGAGCAGCGCTTTCTATCTTGAATTGCTCAAGAAACTGTATTAACATAATGTGAAACAGCCGGATTAAGACCTCAAACGTATGGATAAAATTCGGGATTCACTCAATAGTGCAGCGCTCAAAAAAAGATTCCCTGAAGTTTATCGGGAATTTTTTTCTAAGTGCCAGATAGTGGTTTCGGCTCCCCATTTCTTTACATGGGCTGGTGAATACGTGGGCTACTGGGGCGGCTTGATGCTGCTGCAGAAGCTGCCTCTGCGCCTTTACGTCGGCTTGGAGTTTTTGCCCAAAAACAGCGGCTCCGCCATTGATTTCGACGCGGCCAGCCAGTCGTATTCTCTTCGCAAACAAGAATTTCAGCCCGACCAATACGACCATTTGTCGCAAAACCGTTTGGCGGAATTTATCAATAAAATATGGGGCCGCAAACTGCGAAAACAGGCCTTCAGGATACATCTGCTTTCGGAAATGCCTTTCGGGGGCAGCGGGTCTTCGGGAGCCCTATGCTCGGCTTTAGCTTTGGCCTTTCATTTGCAGGCCAGGGAGGTTTATCCGCAAGACCTCAAGGAATGGACGAAACAAGATTCAAGCGAGCTGATAAGAAACAAGAAATATCGTTTCGATCCGGTTTTTCGCTCGGCCTGGAAAATGCTGGCGGCCCACCGGGGAGCCGAAACCAGCGGAGCCACTCTTTTTGCCACCCTTTTGCCGTCGGTTTATCCGCTTTATTACTTAATCAAAGAAACGAAAAATCTGATATTGCCTTTTAATATCAATGATAATTATGATCTCATTGATGAGGCAAAGTTTGACGGCGGCCGGCTCGACGAATTATTCAAGATCAGCGGGCGTCGTTCCTGGCCGATTGATTTCGGCCTGCTTTATTTGGGCGAGCCGAGAGGCAATACGCCCTTTTCCACTTTGCCCTTGGAGGAAACCACTAAGAACGTCGCTGATTTTTTCCGCCAGAATTTTCCCCGGTCGGTTTTCGGGCAGGACAAAAAACTCTGGAACAACAGCTGTCTTGAAGTGATGAATTTTTTGAGCGGGGACGTGCTTCTGAAATTCGGAACGCTTTTGAAAGGCGGGCATCGCACGGATAATCTTAGGGAATTTTTGCGGGCCGTCGACCGCCACCAGGCGCTATTCTTGCTTTTGGGGCTTTTGTCAGACACGACCGGCGCGGTAAATTCGATTATTCACCACCAGGCCAGCAAGGCCGATGATCTTGGGGCGGGCGTCAAGGCCGTTTCCACCACCAAAAAGGACATTGTTCTTTTCGTTTTTCCGGCGGGCCAAAAGCAGGAAATTCTGCCCGATATCACAGCCACCTTAAGAAAGGAATTCGGCCTGGAGGTGCAATTAGGCTATGGCTCATGGATAGACGGCATAGAAGAAAGGGGAGCGGTGGTGGAGCAGTTTCTGGGGCAAAAAATATATTCGGAATTCGTTTCCAAAAATACGGTGGTCGTTCAAGAATTCGCCAGCGGCCGCTCTGTTATTCGGCCGCTCTCTCCCGAACAGTTCGCCGCGCAAAAACAAAAAGCCGACATTTTGATAATGGAAAAATCCGGACGGATCCTGATCAAAGGCGAAAGCCTTACCTCGGCCCAGCTTCATTCGCAGAAAACCGCGATAAAGATTTTAAAGATTCTCCTCGCGAAAACCAATCAGGAGGTTTCCAGCAGCGAATTGCCTCCGTCTTCTTACGCCAACGACCGCTACGAATTGCAGGGAAAAATCATTTCGCCTCTTATCAAGATCATAGCCCGAAAAACCAAAAAAAAGCTTGCTCTGGCAATCAGGGGCGGCATAAGCGATTTTTATCTCAAGCTCGATCCCGACAATCTTACAATCTGGCTGGTGAAATAGAAAGTGTTGCAAAATATAAGCGATTGCTTAAATAATGCAACACTTTTTGTTTTGCTTTATTTTATCCCGCGAAAGCGGGATTTTGTCTTTTTTTTGTCCATTGTTAAAACATAGTTTCGGACGCACAATGAAGCTGGCTCTTATAAATAGCTAAAAAAGATTGCAAGTTTCCGGGATTCCGTTCGCGGAACACCGAAAACAAGCAATCTTTACATATTTTTCTCAAAGGGGGATATCAATTCTTTTGATCTCCCCCTCTTCAATTAAAAAGGAAAGGAGGTGAGTCAAATGCGGCTCACCAAGGAGGAACGGAAAATCCTTAGCTGGCTTCGCCAGCTGGGGATAAAAGTAAGGCCATGCCTCGGCCTGTTTTCGGACAAATGAGGCTCAACGAGCGGTAAAATATTTTAATTGTTCTAATGAATATGTTTTACCGCTCGTAAATTACAAATTCAATTATGTGCGGAATATTCGGTTATATCGGGTTTCGCAAAGCAACTCCTTTGCTTATCGAGGGCTTGCGGCAAATGGAATACCGCGGCTATGACAGCGCGGGCGTGTGTTTGTCGGAAAAAAATGGTTTGAAAGCCGTCAAGGCCAAGGGCAGGGTGGGTGAGCTGGTGAAAAAAGCCGCCAACCAAGACCTTGCCTCGACCATCGGCATTGCCCATACCCGCTGGGCGACACACGGAGCGCCGTCGGAGAAGAACGCCCATCCGCATCTGGATTGCCAGGGAGATATCGCGGTGGTGCACAACGGCATTATCGAGAATTACCAGGCTTTGAAAAAAATACTGGAAAAGGAAGGCCATTGTTTCGTTTCCGAAACCGACAGCGAGGTTATTAGCCATCTTATCGAGAAATTCAGCGAGGGAGCAAGTTTCGAAGGAGCTGTTTTAAAAACCCTGAAGATACTGCAGGGAACCTTCGGCTTGGCCGTGGTCAAGGCGGGCGAAGACAAGATAATCGGCGCGAGAAAAGGCTCTCCGTTCATCCTGGGCCTGGGAGATGGCGAGATGTTCCTGGCATCGGACGCCTCTGCCATACTCAAATACACCAAAAAGGTTGTTTATCTGGATGACGGCGAGATGGTGACAATAGGAAAAGACGGGTTTTTGACGAGAAAACTTAACGGAGAGGTGAGCGAAAAAGAAGTGTGCGAGCTGAAATGGAACGCCGAGCAAATCGAAAAGGGCGGGTTCAAGCATTTTATGCTCAAAGAGATATTCGAACAGCCCCAGGCAGTGGCCAACACTCTGCGCGGCCGGCTTGCCAGCGATACCGTCAAACTGTCCGTTGACATTGACGCGAAGGCCGTGAACAGGATCGTTATTATGGCTTGCGGCACCAGCTTTTATTCCGGCTTGATAGGCAAGCAGCTTATCGAGAAATTCTGTCGGGTGCGAGTGGACGTGGAATACGCTTCCGAGTTCAGGTATCGCGATCCCATTGTTGACAAAGACGATCTGGCTGTCGTCATATCGCAGTCAGGCGAAACGGCCGACACCCTGGCGGCTCTCAAAGAAGCCAAAGAAAGGGGCGCCAAAACCCTTGGCATCGTCAATGTGGTGGGCTCGACTATTGCCAGGGAAGTGGACTGCGGCATTTATCTTCACGCCGGGCCGGAAATAAGCGTTGCCGCGACCAAGGCTTTCACGTGCCAGATAGCCGCCCTGGCTTTGCTTACCGCTTTTTTGCAGGAACAAAGAACCGGCCGGGCCGACCCGGAGTTTCTTAGAGAGCTGGCCGGTTTGCCGGAGAAGATCCAGGATATTCTTGATCATCCCCAAGAGATAAGCAAAATAGCCGAGGTTTTCCGGAAAACGCGAAACGCGCTTTATTTGGGAAGGGGTTTTAATTATCCGCTGGCTCTGGAGGGGGCTTTGAAACTCAAAGAGACATCTTATATACACGCCGAAGGTTATCCGGCGGCCGAAATGAAGCACGGGCCCATTGCTTTGATTGACGAGAATATGCCGGCCGTTTTTATAGCCACCAAGGATCAGACATACGAAAAGATATTAAGCAACATGCAGGAGATAAAGGCGAGAGGAGGCAGGATACTGGCCATAGTGAATCCGCGGGACAAAGAGGCTTCAAACCTGGCTGACTGGATCATAGAAACGCCGGTTGTCATGGAGTGCCTTTCCCCGATGGTCAACGTCGTGCCGCTCCAGCTTCTTGCTTATTACGTGGCTGACGCCAAAGGAATCGACGTTGACAAGCCGCGCAACCTGGCCAAGTCAGTCACCGTAGAATAATTTATGCTCAAAATCCAATCGTTAACAAAGAAAGACATATCAGCCGTAGCCAAGATCGCCAATCAGTGCTTTAGGGGTTATGGCAGTTTCAGCGGAGCTAAAAAGTGGCTAAGCTGTAATTTTGGCGCTTACCCCAGAATGCAGTATTTTTTAGCCAAGGAAAAAGATGAAATTCTGGGCTATATTCTATGGCTGGAGAAAGGCGGCTTCAGAAAAGAAGCGGTTTGGGAGTTGGAGCAGATAGCCATTAAGGAAACAGCCCGGGGCAGGGGAGTGGCTACTTTTTTGATTGAGCAATCATTGAAAAAGATTTTGAGTTATCTTAAAGAACGAGGCTCGAAACTGAAGACAATCGAGGTAACCACGGGCACGGAAAATCAGGCCCAGCGGCTTTATCAAAAAACGCTTAACGCCCGCCCCGAAGCCGTGATCAAGGATTTCTTTCGGGGGGATGAGGTGATAATGATAGCCAGACTTTGAACCGCGCTCCATGGAGCGCGGTTTTGCTTGCCCTTGACCGCCGGAAAATGTAAAATGGTCAGTAAACATATGAAAATCCATTGTATCGGGATTGGGGGCATTGCCATTTCGGCTTTAGCCAATATCTATCAGCAAAAAGGGCATAAGGTGCAGGGCTCGGACGCCGAGTCGTCGGAGATCACCGCTGAATTGAAAAAGCAGGGGATTAGGGTGTTTATCGGCCACAAAGCCTCGAACATCGCCAAGAACATTGATCTGGTCGTTTACTCGGAAGCAGTGCCGCGAAGCAATCCGGAGCTGAAAGAGGCAAGGCAACTGAAAATTCGCTGTTTGTCAGGAGCTGAGGCATTGGCTGAATTAAGCCGCGATCACTTCACCATCGCGGTTTCGGGCATGCACGGCAAAAGCACCACTGCCTCGATGATAGCCGGAATACTGATCGAGGCTGGCCTTGACCCCACTTTTGTAATCGGCACCAAGCCCGGCTGGCGGGTGGGCAAAAGCAAATATCTGGTTATCGAGGCTGATGATTATCAGGCCAAGTTTTTGCATTATCATCCAGACATTCTTATCCTTACCAACATTGACGAAGAGCACCTCGATTGTTTGAAGGATTTGAATAATATAATGAAGATTTTCAGGCAATACGTCTCGCAGGTGAAAGGAAGGATCATTGCCAACAAAGACAACGCGAACATCGTAAAGCTCCTCAAAAACGACAAGAAAACAGTCTTTTTCTCTTTAACGCAGAAAAAAGACGTCAATCTTCTGAAAAATATCCTGCGGGTACCGGGCGAGCATAATGTTTCCAATGCTTTGGCTGCCTTGAACGCGGCCCGGCTCCTGGGCGTAAGCGATAAGATCGCCCTGGAAGCCCTTGGCGTATACAAGGGAGTCTGGCGAAGGTTTGAGGAAGGCAGGGCGGCAATCGGTAACTTGTCGTTTACGATTATTTCCGACTACGCCCACCATCCCACGGAAATAGCAGCCACTCTGCAGGCTTTGGCCGAAAAATACCCTGAACGTAAAAAATGGATTGTTTTTCAGCCCCACCAGTATCAAAGGACTTTTTATCTGTTCGACAAATTTGTCAAAGTCTTTCGCCAGGCCCAGAGCAAATTCGGTATCGAGAAGCTGATTATTACCGACATTTACACTGTTGAGGGCCGCGAAAGCCAGGCCATCAAAAACAAGATAAGTAGCCAAAGGCTGGTAGAAGCCATCGCCAAAGCCTGGGCTCTTTATCTGCCTCGAAACGAAATTACGGATTATTTGAAAACCAATCTGAAAACCAAAGAGATTGTCGTGATAATGGGCGCGGGTAGCATCTATAAATTATCTGACAATCTGCAGGCGCGCCAAACAGCCCGGACGGGTTTTCCACAGAAAAAATTGACTAAAAGCGAACGAAAAGGTAAAATGGAATAATTTTCAAAATTAAAGAAAAAGGTCCGCATTAGAACAGTAATTTAATCTATGAATACACTTTTAATAGCGCTTATCGCCGTCTTGGTCGTAGTGGTCGTCGTGTTGCTTATAGTCAAATCCAAGAAAAAAGGCGGCAAAGCAGTTATGGCCAAGCCGGAGAATCCAAGCCAGGGCGGCCAAATGTAATTTATTGACGTAAATTCGCGAAAAAAGGGCTTTTGCCCTTTTTTTGTTTATGAAAGTGATTATCCGCGGTAAGATCGGTGATCTTTGAGACAAAAACAGATGCCGTTTACGCGATAAACAGCAATTTCTGCTTGAATAAAGGCTTAAAATGGCTTAAGATGAAATAACATATGAGAGAAGGCGAACCATCCGGCGGACAAAAATATCTGAAGCATACCGGCAAAGAGTCATTGCCGGTTAAAATTGTTTCAAAGAAAAAGATCGGCCGAGGTATTTTTGGCGAGGTTTCTTTTTCTGAAACGGAAATCGTCAACAATGACAAGGTAAAAAATAAGAATTTCGCCGTAAAACTTTTTAAGAGCGAGGAAAGAGCCCTGAAAGCATTGAATAATTTTAAAAAATTAAAGGAAAGCGGATTGAAAGTTTTTACTACTTACCGGCTTGCCGAGGATGGAAAAAGTATTTTAATGACCTACGGCGATAAACCCGGTTCTCTATTAGTATCTTTCAACAGAAGCGAGAACCTAAAGTATTTGGAAAATCACCCGATAAAGGAAATTGCCGGCTTTGGTGAATTTATTGACAGCATGGGGGAGCACGCCAAATTGGCAGCTGATAAAAAAATAATCATACCCAACGATGCTTATTTTTTCTCCGTTTCTGATACCGCTGATCAGGATACGAAAAGCATGGATTTTATAATAGGCGATCTGGATACAATAACTTACCCGAATCAAGAAGGTTTTGATGGCAATTCAGACAGGAAAGTTTTTCAAAATAAAGAAAGCCGCATCGCAGAAATAAACCTTTATTACATTGGAAGGGCCCTGGGTTGCTTTGTCGAAACCTGCATAGACAAAAGCAGCAAACCAAAATATTACGCTTTGCTGGATGAAAAGTTTAAAGATCGTACTCAAGCATAGCCCCTTGATTTGATTGAACATCAATTTTTTATGGTACAGCAAATGGAAAAAAATTATAATCCAAAAGACAGCGAGCAAAAAACCTATTCTTTTTGGGAGGAGGGAGGATATTTCACGCCGGAGGTTGATGAAAAGAAAAAGCCTTTTACCATTATGATGCCCCCTCCCAACGCCAACGGCGCTTTGCACGCCGGACACGCTTTGTTCGCCACGCTGCAGGACATCATGACAAGGTATCACCGCATGAAAGGGGACTCTTCTCTTTGGCTACCCGGAGCCGATCACGCCGGATTTGAAACGCAGGTGGTTTTTGACAAAAAGCTGGAAAAAGAGGGCAGAAGAAGACACGAAATACCAAAGGAGGAGTTGCTGAAGGAGATGATGGATTTCACTCTGTCAAACAAAGCAACCATGGAGAGCCAGCTAAGGCGCCTGGGAGCTTCGTGCGACTGGAGCAGAGCGAAATTCACCCTTGATAAGGACATTATTGATACTGTTTATTCCACTTTTGAAAAATTGGAAAAGGACGGGCTGATTTACAAAGGCAGCCGCCTTATCAACTGGTGCGTCAAACATCAGACATCTCTGTCTGACCTGGAAATAAAATACGAGGAAAGAACAGACCCCCTTTATTACATAAAATACGGGCCTTTCAAGCTGGCCACCGTCAGACCCGAGACAAAATTCGGGGACACGGCCATTGCCGTTAACCCTAAAGACGAGCGCTACAAAAAATACGTGGGGCAGGACGTTGAAGTTGAAACTGTGCTGGGCAAAGCCAGGATAAAGGTGATTGAGGACGAATCAGTGGACATGGATTTTGGCACGGGCGCTGTCAAAGTTACCCCGGCCCATGATTTCGCCGACTACGAGACCTGGCAAAGGCACAAAGACGAGATCCCGGGCCCAAAAATAGTCATCGACAGATACGGCCGCATGAACGAGATGGCCGGGCCTTACGCTGGTATGAAGATAGGGGAAGCCAGGGAGAAAATCGTGGCTGATATGATCAAAAAGGGCCTTTTGGATGAAAAAGAAATCGAGCATAACTACAAACACAACGTGGCTGTTTGTTTCAAGTGCGGTTCGGTGATCGAGCCGGCCCTCATGGACAATCAGTGGTTCGTTAAAATGACCGAAAAACCAAAATCGGGCGGGCTTTCTTTGCGCGATCTGGCGGTAAAGGCGGTAAAGGAAGAGAATATCAAATTCATTCCGGAGCGATTCGAAAAGATATTCCTGCAATGGATGGAAAATCTGCGCGACTGGAACATTTCGCGCCAGATTCCCTGGGGTATTCCCATACCCGGGGACAAAAAGCAGGTCTTTGACACCTGGTTTTCATCGGGCCAATGGCCTTTTGCCGCTCTGAAAGGCGCCAAAAAGGGCGATTTTGAGTATTTTTACCCGACCACGGTAATGGAAACAGGAGCGGACATCATATTTTTCTGGGTGGCCCGCATGGTAATGCTCGGCATTTATGTAACTGGCCAGGCGCCTTTCAAATACGTCTATTTGCACGGACTGGTTCGCGACAAGGACAAGCAAAAAATGTCAAAATCAAAAGGCAATGTTGTTGACCCTCTGGGAGTTGTCGAGCTGCACGGGGCTGACGCTTTGAGAATGGCCTTGGTCTTTGCCAATTCTCCCGGGGCTGACATTGCTTTTTCGGAAGAAAAGATCACCGCGCAAAGGAGATTCGCCAACAAGATATGGAACGCGGCCCGTTTTGTGTTATCAGCTACGGAGAAGACCGAACCAAATAAAAATCCGCAAGCGAGAACGCAAGCTGACAAGGATATTCTTGAAACACTGGAGAAAATAGCCAAGGAAATGGCCAAGGACATTGATAATTTTCAATTCCATGAAGCGGCGCAGAAAATATATCAATTCTTTTGGCACACCTTCTGTGATGTTTACATTGAAGAAAGCAAGAAGCAGATGGCGCGAGAGCAGGGAAACACAGAACAAATACTGCTTTACGTTTTGCGCGAATCCCTTAAGCTTCTCCATCCTTTTATGCCTTTCATCACCGAGGAAATTTATCAAATGCTACCCAACAAAGAAGCCAAGGCGCTTATCATTGAAAAATGGCCATGCCGGAAAGATTAACATTTGAACGCAATAATAATATTGACAAGGAGCCAAGCCCCGAAGAGACCTTGAGGGGAATGCGCAAAGGCGACATGGTGCTTTTGCGCGTAAAAGGCGAAGCCGGGCCAGTGCCGGTAAAGATAGCGGACAAAAGCGATTGCCACGCCAAAAATCCCTATCCTTACCAATGGATAGGCGTGCGATATGACGACGATTTTTCTAGAACAAGGATAGTGCCGCTGTCCGATGTTTGTTGTTTAAAAAAAACGACGGCCAAGCCCGCGGCATAATTTCCGTATTCATTGCTATGGCGAAGAATTTTTTCGCAAAAATGAATTTTTGGCAAAAGAACGTTTTGTTTTTTTATATCATGGCAACAGCTCTTCTCGCTGTCATTATTCTGATCAATCTTAACGTAAGCTCCATCAGCCAGTCATACATCTTCACTAACATTGAGGAACTGCCCTCTTCGCAAACCGTTCTCATACTTGGGGCAAGCGTTCACAGCGATCAGACATTGAGTGATATGCTCAAAGACAGGGCTGATACGGCCATTGAGCTTTACAGAGCGGGCAAAGCGCGGAACTTTTTAGTTTCAGGGGATAACCGCGTCAAGAATTACAATGAAACGTCGGCCATTCAGAAATACCTGCTGGAGCAGGGGATAGAGCAGGATAAGATATTCCTTGATTACGCGGGCTTTGACACCTACGACAGTCTTTACCGTGCCAGGGACATATTCAAGGCTGAAAGCCTTATCATCACAACCCAAGATTTTCATCTGCCAAGGGCCGTTTATCTGGGGCGCCAGCTGGGCATGGAGGTTTACGGCTTTGGCGCTGACAAACACATTTACCGCAATGTTTGGCTGAACATTCTGCGGGAAAAGCTGGCGAACGTCAAAGCATGGATGGACATAAACTCGGGGGCAAGGCCCCAATTTCTGGGCAAGGTGATACCCATACAATGAAATCAAAGCGAATCAGACCCGAAGCCCAGGTGTTTTTTTGCTTGAAAACTGCTAAAATACAAAAATAACGCGCGGCAATATGGCAAAAAGCAAAACATTCGTGATTTCTTTGGGCGGGTCGGTCATGTATCCGCAAGACTTGGATGAAAAATATCTGAAGGATTTTCATGATTTCATTTTAAGATTCGTCAAAAGGGGTTATAGATTCATTATTATAGTAGGCGGGGGAAAAATATGCCGCGTTTATCAGGAAGCGGCCCTTAAGATCGGGAAAGCCACTGATACGGAAAGAGATTGGATAGGCATTAAGGTTATTGAGCTAAACGCGCTTTTGTTAAAAACAATTTTACGAGAAAAGGCTTATCTTACCGCTTTGGCCGATAAGAATAAGGTTTCTGCCTCAAAAAAATTTCCAGTCACTATTTTGCGCTGCGGCGAGCCCGGGCACTCCAGCGATTTTGCCGCAGTGCAAGCGGCAGTTGATTTTAAGGCGCACACAGTAGTGAATCTGGGTAAGCCCCATTACGTTTACACCGCCAATCCCGACAAAGACCCGGCCGCCAAACCTTTAAAAGACCTCGCCTGGCGGGAATATTTCAAGATCATTCCCACCAAATGGACCCCGGGCATGAGCACGCCCTTTGACCCGATAGCCAGCCGCCTTGCCCAAAAGCACGGCATCAGCGTGATCGTGGCTGACGGCAGGAATTTGGATAATTTTAAAAAAATATTGGAGGGCAAAGCCTTCAAAGGAACAATGATAAAAAACGCCTAATATTTAGAAATATGCTTTACTCAAAACTATTTTCAAAAACAGCCAAAACCGCTCCCTCGGACGCTGACAGCATCAACGCCCGGCTTTTGATTCGCGCCGGATTCATACACAAACAAATGGCCGGTGTTTACGCTTTCCTTCCCTTGGGTCTTATGGTGCTGAACAAAATCCAGGACGTTATAAGAGAAGAAATGGAAAAACTGGGCGCCCTGGAGATTTTGATGCCCGCGCTCACCCAGGAAGAATCCTGGGAAAAAAGCGGCCGGGGCAAATTGGACATACTTTATCATTTGCAGGGCAGGGAAGGAGCGAAATTTGTTTTAAATCCCACTCACGAAGAGGTGATCACTCCCTTGGCCGCTCAATACGTCGCTTCTTACCGCGATCTGCCGTTCGCGGCTTTTCAGTTTCAGGATAAATTTCGGGACGAACCAAGAGCCAAATCAGGGCTTTTAAGAACAAGGGAGTTCATAATGAAAGATTTGTATTCGTTCCATGCCGACAAAAAAGACTTGATCAAATATTACAATAAAGTAATGAGAGCCTATTCGCGAATTTTTCAACGGCTGGGTATAGGTAAGCAAACAATTCTTACTCTTGCATCGGGCGGCAGCTTTAGCAAGTATTCGCATGAGTTTCAGACTATTTCCGAGGTAGGGGAGGACACAATTTATTTATGCGAAAAATGCCGCGAAGGAATAAACCAGGAGGTTATCATAGAACTAAATGTCTGTCAGCGGTGCGGCAATCAGAACTTACGTCCCGAGAAAGCAGTGGAAGTGGGCAACATCTTCATGCTTGGTAGTAAGTTTTCTAGGGCTTTCGGCCTTACCTACAAAACACCGGAAGGAAAAGACGAATTGGTGGAAATGGGCTGCTATGGCATCGGGCCGAGCCGGGTTATGGGCGTGATTGTTGAGATGTGCCACGATGAAAAAGGCATCATCTGGCCCCAAGCAGCGTCGCCTTTCGGGGCACATTTATTGGCTATCGGCCGGGAAAAAAATATTTACAAAGAAGCGGAAAAAGTTTACCGACAGCTCTCTGAAAAGGGGATTGATGTTTTGTACGACGACCGGACCGAAGCTTCTTCGGGCGAAAAGTTCGCTGACGCTGACCTGATCGGCATACCATTGAGAATAGTTATCTCGGAAAAAACCCTGGCAAAAAAGTCAGCGGAAATCAAAAAACGGAATTCGTCAAAAGCGGTTCTTCTGCCTCTGGCGAAAATAACCGAAATAAGCGATTTAAAATGACTGTTTTGGAACTGAAAAATAAAATTGAAAGCTCGCTAAGCCAGGCCATTGAAAAGGCTTTTAATCTTGAGCCGGAGAATTTGCCTTTGATTTTTCCGCCCAATCCTCGATTGGG